>CALXEU010000046.1 GCA_944387395.1 uncultured Clostridia bacterium
GTTCAAAATATACAAGATCAAAAGTTAGAAAAGCAATTAACAAAGGTTTTGAATACATTATAGATGAGCTATTACATTCTCAAGTAAATAACGAAAAAGATAAAGAAAATTATTATAATCAAATAATAGAAACTATTATAGAATTAGACCAAGCAGATAGCTTTATAATTGCAATATCAGACCTAATAAAAAGAATGGCTATTGACCATTTGCATATTATAGGCGATATATATGATAGAGGAAGATATCCTGATTTAGTACTAGATAGACTCATGAGCTTCCATAGCCTAGATATACAATGGGGAAATCATGACATTTTATGGATGGGAGCAGGATGTGGCAATATTGCAAGTATTGCTACAGTTACAAGAATATGTGCAAGATACAATAATATTGGATTATTAGAAGATTCTTATGGGATAAATATAAGACCATTATCAACATTTGCGCTTGAGACATATAAAAATGATGATTGTCTAAACTTTATGCCAAAAGTTTTTGAATATAATAAATATGACAATAGTGACAGAAATAATATTGCAAAAATTCACAAAGCAATAACAATTATTCAATTTAAAATAGAAGGACAAATGATAAAAAAACATCCAGAATATCATTTAGAAGATAGACTACTATTAGATAAAATAAATATAAAAAAAGGAACAATTAAAATAGATGGAATAGAATATGAGCTTAATGACAATAACTTTCCGACGATTGATATAAACAATCCTTATGAATTAACAGTAGAGGAAAAAGAAGTAATAGACAGACTTGCAGAGTCATTTACTCATAGTGCTAGTTTAGACAAACATCTAAATTTCTTATATACAAAAGGTGAAATATACACAATATTTAATAATAATCTATTATTCCATGGTTGTATACCAACAGAAGAAAATGGCGAACTAAAAACAGTAGTATTTATGGGAAAAGAGTTAAAGGGAAAAGCATATTTTGACGAAATTAACGATGTAATAAATAAAGTATTTGCAACAAAACAACCAGAATTAATTGATATAATGTGGTTTTTATGGATTTCACCAGATTCTCCATTCTTTGGTAAAGAAAAAATGGCGACATTTGAAAGCTATTTTGTTAAAGATAAAAATTTAAGTAAAGAGCCCAAAAATCCATATTATAAATATGCTGATAATGAAGAATATTGCATTAAATTATTAAAGGAATTTGGACTAGAGGGCGAAGACTGCCACATATTAAATGGACATATGCCAGTTAAAGCAAAAAATGGTGAAAGTCCAATAAAAGCTAATGGAAAATTGTTAATTATAGATGGAGGGTTTGCTAAAAGCTATAGAGAAAACACGGGAAATGCAGGTTATATTTTAACATACAATTCGAATGGGTTATTATTAAGTCAGATAAAACCATTTGAATCTGTAGAAGAAGCAATAAAAGAAGAAACAGATATTATAAGCGAAATAATAGTAAAGAAAACAAATGGTGTAAGAAAAAGAGTAGGGGATACAGACATTGGAACAAGATTAAAACACGAAATAGAAGATTTACAAGAACTGTTAAAAGCTTATAGAAATGGAGATATAAAAGAGAATTAAATTTTATTTGAATTGTATATTTATAAAATTTTTTTGTACTTTGCCGGTCGCAACCATATAAGCATAGATTTTAAAACCTAATTACATTTTTTGCAATTTGTCGAAAAATGTCGATGAAATTTGATTGACAAACAAATAAGCATATGATAAAAAAATATTAATAAATTTATAAAGGAGGAATAAAAAGTATGAAAAAAAATTTATTAATGAAAATATCTTTTATATTCTTATTTATAGTTATGCTTTTTTTATGTTTTGGTAAATCTAATGTTTATGCAACGAGTACAGAAATTATTGATGATGTAAAAGATAATAATACTATTATGCTGGATGAAAATCTAAATGCAGATGAAAAGATTATGAAATATGATGCTATAACTGGAGAAACAACAGAAGTAAATATGCAAGAAATTAAACAGTTAATTTCTAATCTGGACAAAAAAAATTTAACAGGTACCGCTAACCAACCTAATGTGATTGGCTATGACGCAAAAATGTTACAGTCAATAACTACTACAAGAGCTTTACCTCCGATTCGTGAAACTACAAATATGGCTGTATGCAAACTTGAAATAAGTGGCGGTAGTTATGGAACTGCTACATTGGTAGGAAGTAACGTGGCACTGACAGCTGCACATTGCGTTTGGAATGAACATACTAAGGTAAAATATGCAAATTTAGTCATATATCCAAATTATAAAAATCGGAGCATATAAAATTAATGGTGTTGACATGGCATCTGGATGGAGTACTGCGTATTATTCAAGTGGGTGGATGGATGCAGAAGATTCGCCTGTTGAATATGATTGGGCAGTCCTAGTACTTGAGAAAAATCTGGGAAGTACTATGGGATATTTAAATGTAACTACAGACCTTCCAGCTATGGGGTATGCCTGTGGAGTGTATGGGTATGCAGACGAATTAAATAAAGCAGAAAGCTTACATATTTCGACTGGAACCAGGGAAGTAGGTACTACAAATTGGTTCACATATAATGCTACTACCTATGGTGGATTTAGTGGAGGACCAATTATTAATAGTTCTGGAAATATTATTGGAGTACACAAGGGAATTCAAGAATCTACTGGTAATGCTATGGGAACAAGAATAACCCCAGATATAGCAAATTTAATAGCAAGTTTAAGATAACAACGTAAAATTATAAATCAAAATAGAAATAGTTTTATAACTATTTCTATTTTGATTAACTTTAAGTTGACAACCATGGGTTCTACCTGTGAATCTTTATAAATAGATTTTTACAAATAATACTAACCGCTTAGTGATACTAAGTCTATGTAATAAATAATTATTGAAAGGAAATTTATAAATGAAAAGCGAATGGATTATATTTATGTGTTTAATTGTAGTTATTGCAATTGCAATATTTAGTATTAATAAACCAATAACAAAACCAGCATTAGTAGTAAAAGTAAATGAACAATGGTTAGATGTTATTGCTCTGGACGAAAACAAAAAAGATGGAACAGATTCCTCTTATATATGTCGAGTTAATTTTTCTGAAGATGGAGATATTGGATTCAAAAAAGGACAGGAAATATTAATTTATTTTGACGGTATAATACAACAAACCCATCCAGCAAGCATTCCCCGGAGTTGATAAAATCAAAATAACAAAAGAAAAAAGCGATATTACAATACCAAACGAAGTATTAAGATATTACTACAATTCAACAGATAAGGCTAATGTTCAAATAGATGAAGTATCGGCAACATATTTATTAGTTACAATTACAGACGAGAATGAAATACCTTATGAATTTTCAAATGAGTATATTATATATGAAAGAGGCAATAGTCCAAGTAATAATACGGAAAAAAGTTTGTGTAAATCTATTAATAAACTTGATAATGGTATAACTAGAATAGAGTTTGATTGGACAGATGCACAAGGAACATTAAAAAGTGGAGAATATATTTTAGAGTTTGCAACCACTATGGATTGCTCTTATGATCGCATATTTAAAATCAGCTTTAATATAGATGAAACTGGAAATGTGACTAACGAATCTACTATTACTGTTGAATAAAAGATATATTAAAATAAAGACTAATATTTTTATACATGGCAAAACTATGTAAGAGAATATTAGTCTTTAATATGTTAATTATATACTCGTGTTTGTGTATACATAAAATGTTTGATTTTTTAAAAATTTATTCTTGACAATAAAAAAAATATATGTTATTTTAGTTAGGCTGGTAACTAATTCTTAAATAAAATATAATTATAAGAGGGAGAAGAGAGTGGAAAAGAATATAGCAGAAGAACTAAAAAAACTAGACATTCAAATTGGTCAGAAATTGTTTGAAATAGCTAAAATAAGCAGAAATTCAATTAAGCCAAGTCCCTTGCAAGGAAGAATTATAAAGTATTTACTAAATAATAGTGAAAAAAATACAAACCAGACAGACTTGGAAAATGCACTTCATATAAGTAAAGCAACAATTTCTGGAACTTTAAATACTATGGAGAAAAATGGCATAATCTCTAGAATAGCATCTGGAGAGGACGGAAGAGTAAAAAATATAGCTTTAACACCAAAGAGCAAAGAACTACATAACGAAATGAAGAAAAGTTTTACTCTTTTGGAAAAAGAATTGTCTAAAGGTATTACAAAAGAAGAACTACAATTTTTTTATGCAATAATGGAAAAAATGAGAGACAATTTAAAAGATAAAAAATAATTATATATAAAGGAGGAAAACATGATAAAAAAACTAATCAAATCAATTGGGGAATACAAAAAGGAAACAATATTAACTCCTATATGTGTAAGTATAGAAGTAATATTAGAAGTTATTATTCCATTATTAATGGCAAAACTTATAGATGAGGGAGTATATGATGGAAATATGAATGTAGTATATAAAATAGGACTTGAGCTTATTTTATGTGCGATATTATCATTAGTATTTGGAATGTTTTCAGGAATTTTTGCTTCAAAAGCATCTTCTGGATTTGCAAAAAATTTAAGAAGAAATCTATATTATAAAGTACAAGACTTCTCATTTTCAAATATAGATAAATTCTCAACAAGTAGCTTAGTAACAAGACTAACAACAGATATAACAAACACACAAAGAGCTTTTCAAATGATTATAAGAATTGCTGTAAGAACCCCATTAATGTTAATAACATCGTTATTCTTTGCAATTTCTATAAGTCCCAAACTATCTTTAATATTTTTAGTAATTATACCAATTCTTGCAATAGGTTTATATTTTATTACAACAACAGTACACCCTTTAATGAAAAAAGTATTTAAAACATATGATAATCTAAATAATGTAGTTGAGGAGAATGTTTCTGGAATAAGAGTTGTAAAATCATTTGTACTTGAAGAAGAAGAAAAGAAAAAATTTGGCAAAGTATCTGACAGTATTTTTAAAGATTTTAGTAAAGCAGAGGAAATACTTGCATTCAATAGCCCTTTAATGCAGTTTTCAATTTATGTTTGTATTTTGGCAATATCATGGTTTGGTGCAAAAATAATAGTAGCATCAGGAATGACAGAACTTACAACTGGGGAATTAATGACAATGTTAACATATGCAATACAAATTTTATCTAGCTTAATGATGCTTTCGATGGTACTTGTTATGATGACTATTTCAAAATCATCTGTGGAGAGAATTGTAGAAGTGTTAGACGAAGAACCAGATATAAAAAATATAAAAGGAGCAATAAACGAAGTAAAAGATGGCTCAATTCAATTTAAAAACGTTGGATTTAGTTATGTTAAAAATAAGAAAAAAGAATGTCTAAAGAATATAAATATTAATATAAAATCTGGTGAAACAATTGGAATTATTGGTGGAACAGGAAGTGGAAAGTCAAGTTTAGTAAATTTAATTCCAAGATTATATGATGTAACAGAAGGTGAACTACTAGTAGGTGGAAAAAATGTAAAAAAATATGACATAGAAGCCTTAAGAAATGAAGTTGCATGTGTATTGCAGAAAAATGTTCTTTTCTCTGGTACAATAGCAGACAACATTCGTTGGGGAGATGAAAATGCTTCTGATGAAGAAGTAGAAAGAGTTTGCAAGCTTGCTCAAGCAGATGAATTTATAAAACAATTTCCAAATGGATACAACACTTACATAGAAGAAGGTGGAACAAACGTATCTGGAGGACAAAAGCAAAGATTATGTATTGCAAGAGCACTGCTAAAACATCCTAAAATATTAATTTTAGATGACTCAACATCAGCTGTTGATACAAAGACAGACAGTCTAATACAAACTGCATTCAAAACAGAAATACCTAATACAACAAAAATAATAATTGCACAAAGAATTTCGTCGATAGAAAATTGTGATCGAATTATAGTAATGGATAATGGTAGAATAAATGGAGTGGGTACACATGAAGAGTTACTAAAAAATAATGTAATATATAAAGAAGTATACGAATCTCAAACGAAGGGAAGTGAAGATAATGAATAAACAACAAATAAGAAAAGGTACAGTAAAGAGATTATTAAGTTATGTTACAAAAAATTATAAAAAACAATTTATTGCAGTATTTATATGTATTATTCTAAGCAGTATTGCAAGTGTAGCAGGTTCACTATTCTTACAACCATTAATAGATAATTATATTGTACCACTATTAGGTCAGGAAAATCCTATATTCACAGATTTACTTTTTGCAATAGGAATGATGGCAATAATATATGTTGTTGGAATTATAACAGCATATTTATATAATAGAATAATGGCTGTTATAGCTCAAGGTGTTCTTAAAAAAATTAGGGACGAAATGTTTTCAAAAATGGAAAAACTACCAATAAAATATTTTGATACTAATACACATGGTGATATAATGAGTCATTATACAAACGATACAGATACTTTAGAACAAATGATTTCACAGGCTTTACCTCAAGTGATAAGTTCAAGCATAAGTATAATTGCTATATTATGTGCATTAATATATTTAAGTCCAATATTAACAATATTTGTAATAATATTCACAATACTTACTGTAATCGTAACAAAAACAATTGCTGGAAAAAGTTCAAAATATTTTATTAAACAACAGCAATCACTTGGAAAAGTAAATGGATATATAGAAGAAATGATGAATGGACAAAAAGTTATAAAAGTATTTACACATGAAGAAAAGTCAAAAGAAGAATTCGATAAGTTAAACGAAGAATTAAACAATGATATGTATAAAGCAAATAAATATGCAAATATATTAATGCCTATTGCAAATAACTTAGGAAATCTTCAATATGTATTAATAGCAATAGTTGGAACATATTTTACTTTATCGGGTAAATTAACACTTACAGTAGGAACTATTGTATCATTCTTACAACTTACAAGAAATTTCACTATGCCAATAAATCAAGTAATGAATCATCTAAATTCAATAATACTTGCTTTAGCAGGTGCTGGAAGAATATTTGAAATGATGGATGAAGAACCTGAAAAGGATGACGGATATGTTACACTTGTTAATGTAAAAAGAGAAAATGGAGAACTTGTAGAAACAACTGAGAGAACAGGTATATGGGCTTGGAAACATCCTCATCATGACGGGACTTTAGAATATGTAGAACTAAAAGGACATATTGAATTAAAAAATGTTGACTTTGCTTATGAGGAAGGAAAAACAGTTTTACATGATATTAGTATGTATGCAAAACCAGGTCAAAAAATAGCTTTAGTTGGAGCAACAGGTGCTGGCAAGACTACAATAACAAATCTATTAAACAGATTCTATGATATAGAAGATGGAAAAATTAGATATGATGGAATAAATATAAATAAAATCAAGAAAGAAGATTTAAGAAGATCTCTTGGAATGGTACTACAGGATGTCAATTTATTTACAGGAACAATAAAAGAAAATATAAAATATGGAAAAGAAAACGCAACAGATGAAGAGGTAATTGCAGCAGCAAAACTTGCAAATGCTCATGATTTTATAGAAAGATTACCAAAAGGATACGATACAATGCTTACTGGAAATGGTTCTCAACTATCACAAGGACAAAGACAATTAATATCAATTGCAAGAGTTGCAGTAAACAACCCTCCTGTAATGATACTTGATGAAGCAACTTCAAGTATAGATACTAGAACAGAAAAAATAGTTCAGGATGGTATGGATAAATTAATGGAAGGAAGAACTGTATTTGTAATTGCACATAGACTTTCTACTATTAGAAATTCAAAAGCTATTATGGTTATGGATCATGGCAGAATTATAGAGAGAGGAAATCATGATGAGTTAATAGCTCAAAAAGGCCAATATTATCAATTATATACAGGAGCATTTGAATTAGAATAATTAGAAAAAGAATATAAAATCACAGCACATATAATCTTCATATAATAAGAGTATAGGAGGAAGGTTATATGTGTTGTAAATTTAATATATGTAAGTTAATACCAATCTTTATCATTTTACTACTAATAGTACTTGCTTTTGTAGTTATAATAAGCAATGAAAACAATGGAAATAAAAGTATATTAACAGCAATAGCAAAAGACGGTGATAACACAGAAATAGGAAATGCTATAATAAAATTTAGCCAAAATGAAATAGTAGAAGGAACTGCTATAAGTCATCAAAATGGCAGTAGTGAAATAAAAATAAACGAGACTGGTATTTATCAAATATCATATCAATTATTTGGTATTAGCAATACTAATGGAACTTTTAATTTTAGTGCAGTTATTCTTTTAAATGGAACACCTTTAGACCATACTTTAAATTCTAGTCCAGTTTTAAAGGAGAATATTGTTAACAATAGAATGACCTTAACAAGCACAGTTATATTAAGATTAAATGCTGGAGATATAATCCAATTAGGTGCTGTGTCTTTAGAGGA
>CALXEU010000047.1 GCA_944387395.1 uncultured Clostridia bacterium
AATTATCTCTCGTGTTACACAATATTCTTCACAAAGCTACGTCTATGTAAAGGGCAAAGCCCATATTCTTTTATTGCTGCAATGTGAGATGCAGTTCCATACCCTTTATGTTTTGCAAAACCATACATAGGATATACTTCATCCCACTCTCTCATTATTCTGTCCCTTGTAACTTTTGCAATAATAGACGCAGCTGCAATTGAATAGCTTTTAGCGTCTCCTTTTATAATTGATCTATATGGAATATGGTCTGTGTCTATTTTAGTTAATGCATCAACCAAAATTATTTCTGGCTTTTCGAAACCTCTTTGTTTCTCTTTTAAATCCTTTTCCATTTCTTTTATAGCAAGAGTTAATCCCTCTTTTGTTGCATTCAATATATTAATCTTGTCTATTTCTTCTTGAGAAATTATTCCTACTCCATAGGCAATTGCTTCCTGTATAATTTCATCATAGAGTTTTTCTCTTTTCTTTTCAGATACTTTTTTAGAATCATTTACTCCCTCTATCATAGAATCTCTTGGCATTACAACACAAGCTACAACCACAGGTCCTGCTAAAGGTCCTCGTCCAGCCTCATCTATTCCTGCAATACTTTGAGCTCCTTTTAGATAAATCTCTTCTTCAATTTTCTTTATTTCTTTTAATCTTTCGAATTCTTTTTCCTTCACTTTTTACCTTATTCCTTCCTACTCTTCTTTTTTATTCATGTCGGACAATTTATATACAGTTTCTCCATTAGAATTTTGTATTCCATCCACATAAATTACTTCATTTTGTTTATAATCTACTATGTAAAAACTATCAACTTTAATATTACTTAGCCCTAGCTCTTCCAAATTTGAATTATCTAAGCAGTATAAATTACTTTTTTTACTTTCAACATCAATTATGTTGTTATTAATTAAATTTTGAACTTTTTCATCTTCTAGTTTATCGTCAATTTTAGTTCCGATATACTTCGCTCCTTTTTCTTTTATTTCCACTTTTTGTGCAACTGTTTCAGTTTGAACTTGTATAGAAAGCATATCTGTTTTTATAGTTTCAAATTCTGCCTCGTTATAGCTCTTATGTGCCAGTCTATAAACCGCGTAAATTCCAGCAGCTATAAGAAGAATTACTATGATTATTTTTATATACGTTGCAAGTAAACTTTTTCTAGATTTCATTTCTCATTCTCTCCTTATTTATTGTTGTATTGATTTTTTAATATATAATATTATATATTGGTATACACTTTTTTTCAAGATTATACAAGAAATTCTCCTTTAAATTGTTACTAGATAATGTGGTTGCACAAACAAGCAATATTTTAATTACTAATATAGTCAATATAAACATATCCATCTTCGCATAAATTTCCACTGCAAATCACTACATCTCCATCTTTCAAGTGTCTATACATAAAATCTGCCATGCAATCATATCCATATATTAGTATAATGCTATTATTATCTAATTTTACATAGCAACTAGATATAGATGTATGTTTACTCTTTGTTCCGTATCTATCATATATAAATTTAAATTCAATTTCTGACACTATTTTTCCACTAATTATAACTATATTCATTTTTTTCTATCTTTCTACAATATTCTATTATTTTTCACTATTTACTTTCACTATTCTAGGACTAACTATTTTCTTTTAAGATACATATAATAGCCCTATATCTATATCTTGCTCTATTTCTCTCTTTAATCGTTTCCGATTTCAAATTAAAAGCATAGACTATATATATTCTGCATCCTGTGCCTACTAATACATAGTCTATTGATACATGTTTACCTGTTTCTCACAGGAAGGAATAAATCCCTTTAATATCTAATATCTCACTGTATATATTCCGTAAAACATATAATCTCGAATAATATTAGAGCTGAGACCTGAATGAGATGTTGTCATTGGAATTGCTCGTATTGTTGTTGTTGCGATTAGCTGCGTAGTTATTGCTATTGTTGTAATTGCCTCCCCTATTCACGCAAGGATTATTGCTATTGCTAGAGTACTTTTATGATTTATCCCTAATAATTTTATTTTATGTTTTTCTTATATAACTAACTGTTAAATATTTAATTGCATAAATTATCCATCATTGGTTATATTATTGTTTAAACTGTTTAAATTTCAAACAACTTATCTGTCAAATTTCTTACATCTGCATATTTTATATATCCAAAATGTCCACATAAATATTTCTTTGCTTCCTTACTATTTATTTGATTAGTTCTTATCATATATTTTAATTCTTTTACTTTTTTCTTTAATTTTTGTTTCCCTCTATCTCGTATTTTTAGTCTAAATGGATTTATTTTGTATCCACAAAAATTTATGCCCTGCTTGTTTTTAAATATTTGTGTTTTTTCGTTTAATTCTAATTGTAAGTTTTCTTCTAAGAATTCTTGTATCTTATTTAGTGCACATTTTGCTTCTTCTTTTGTTCTAAACATAGCTACACTATCATCTAAATAGCGAAAATAATATTTACAGTGCAATACATTTTTCACATATTGGTCCACTTCATTTAAATATATATTTGCAAACATTTGCGATGTATAATTTCCTATTGCTAAACCTTTTTTCCCTTCATTCGAATAAATTATTTCTTTCAATAACCATAGAAGTTTATTATCCAGTATTTTTCTATTTAATATTCTATACAATATATCTTTATCTATGTTTTGAAAGTATTTTCTTACATCCATTTTAAGTATGTAATAATCTTTCCATGTTCTTTCCAAATGTTTCATTGTATTTTGCACATCTAGGCAAGCTTTATGCATGCCTCTTTCTTTTAAGCATGCATAACTTGTAGTTATAAATGTTGGTACAAAGTATGGTTCTAAAAAGTTATCCACAACCCATCTATGTACTATTCTATCTATATAGATGCTTTTCTCTATTTTTCTCAACTTTGGTTCTGTTACATAAAATACAGTATAACCACTATGTTTATATGTTCTATTTTTTAATTTTTCATATAGCCACATTATATATTCTTCTTGTTTTAAATTAAAAAGTATTATTTCTCGTCTATAGCCTTTTCCTTTTCTGCTTAATTTATGTGCTTTCATTAAACTTTCATAACTTAACTTTTTATCAAACTCATTTCTTATTGTTTTTGGCATAATACTTTATTAAGCCTCCTATTATTTTCCCTATCTCTGATATTTGTTCCATTGAAACTTTAAACTTTTTCTCATCTATCCATCTATTCTTTACCATAATTCTTAAATATATTCTTTGCAATACTAGTTCTGCATCAATTGTATTTAAATGTGCTAATTTAATTCCAACTTTATTTATATACACTGCATTTATTAATATTCTATACATACTTACTTTATATTCATTACCTATATTAAACTTTTCTGTTCTTGGAATTTTGAGTATTACATTTAACATGTATTCTATGTATTTTTCTATCTTTGGTATTAATATTAGTGTTTCTTCTTGTTTCATAGCATATTTTCAAACCTTCCTATAAAATAATTATCCGCATTTTTAATATGATTTCAATTTAATTTTTTCAATATAAATCTTTAAGCATAATAATTATTATCGTTGTTATTTAATACTGTTATTCTATTTAATTATTCTATCTATCCATGTTTCATCTTTATTATTTTTATTTGATTCTAGAAATTTATTTAATGCTACTAAATATTTATCTTCTTTTGCATATCTTTTATTTACATCTCCACTACATTCAATGCAGTTTATGTTTTTATCTGTTTGAAAATTATATGTTCCTCTTTTCCTTGTTATTTCCATTAGTTCAACATTTTTAGCATCATAATCATATATAACATAACTATATTTTGTTTCGTTTAACTTTTCCACATATTTATCAAGTGCTATTACTGGAAATCCTACTTTACATATATTCATTTTGAAACATGTACATTTTAAATCGAGTTTTTTATGCAATAATACTGCATCTTCCCCTACTGCTACATAAAATGAACCTAATCTTACAAGTACTATTGTGCCTTTCTCTTTTTCTTTTAATATATTTAACATATGGCTAAATGCCATCTCTATCACCATCCTATTTTTATTTTATGGTGACACCATTGCTGGTTGATGTGTTTATTTTGAAAAAGCTCTGAAACGCAGTAATGGTGCCAAACTCCTGTAAGGGAGTATGGCACCAAACTCCTGTAAGGAAAATTTTCTCCTTGCAGGATATCCCAAATAAATTTGGTCTATCCTGTACGTCGAAAATTTTCCTCTGCTAGTGTACTTCGTTCACTAGCCGTATCGTCTGATACATCTACTGTTTATATTGCTTTTTCTTGTTCATTTAATCTATCTTTTCCACAGCGTTCAGTCCTACTTTACATAAAGCTGAGACCTGAATGAGATGCCGTCACCGGAAGAGCTCGTACTGAGGCCGTAGTAGCGAGAAGCTGCGTAGTAAGAGCTACGGTTGTAATAGCCTCCCCTACTCACGCAAGGATAAGAGCTATCGCTAGAGCACTCCGTAGTCCATTCCCAGCAATTACCAAGTAAATCATGGATTTTACTATAATCATCATTTGTATCAACACCAGTATTTTTTCTACTTCCCGTTCCTATATTCCCATAACTACTACTTGTAGTTGTTGCTAATGTATATCCTACACTATTTGTTTGACATATGAAATTTAAGGCTGTATCCCATGCATAACTACTTATTAATTCACTTACTACATTATTGTTTTTTCCACTATACATTGCCTCTGCTTGGCTTTTTGCTGTATCTCTTGTTACATTTACATATGGAACCTGATTATATTTACACACATTTCCCGTTCCTTGCTCATAACGTCCTATATAAAATCCGCCGCTTCCATCTGGATTTGCTTCACTTTTTGGACTTGCACTTGCTTTAAATGCTGCTATTTGTGTACTTGCAACCGAACGGCTATCTCCTTCTCCATAAAAATAACTTTGTACAACTCCATCTCCATTCGATGCAGTTATTTCTGTACTTCCTGTTGATGTGAATGTTCTTCTCGATAAATTATTTGTTAGTTTTCCATCTTTTGTTCCATCATTATCCACTGCTTCTGTTACATTATATGTCCCTGTTGGTATCCACACAAATTGATTTCCATTACCATCTTCGATTACTATTCCTTCTTCTACACTTGTTCCACTATCCGCATCTAAATGGAATCCCCCTGGGATTACTACTGTATTTCCTTCGTCATCTTGTATTTCTGTAGTTGTTCCATATTCTGGTCCATCTTGGTCTGGATTTGGCTTCGCATCTCCCATATCTGGCACGACTGGGTCTGCTGTTCTCACTTGTGCTGTTTCTTCTGCTGAATTCCCAAACTTATCTTTTACCACTACTTTTATTGTATATTCTGTTGATGCTTGTAATCCTGTATATGTTTTTGTGTTTTCTGTTGTTGCTACTCCTTGTTGCAAATCATCTATATAATATGTGTATGTTTCTTCTTCTGCTAACCCACTTTCATCTGTTGCAGTTACCGTTACTGTTATTGTATTTTCAGTTGAACTTGTTTGCAAACTTATATTTGGTGGAGTTGTGTCTGGCTCATCTGGCTCGCCTGGATTTTCTCCTCCGTTTCCATCTCCTGACATGATATTTAAATACTCACTTAGTAGAGTATTCATTTCTTCTCCTTCGGCTACTACACTATTTTGTGCCATATCTTTTGCTTCTTGCGCTTTCTTTATTATTCCATCATCTCCGAAATACTGTACTTATTGTTACTGTTGATAAGATGATTATTACTATTATTGTTATTACTAACGCAACTAATGTGATACCTGCTTGTCTTTTTATTTTTCCTTCTTTTCTATTTATATATGCCTCTATCATTTCTTTACCACTCCTTTCTGTTTTCTTTTGTTTCTCACTTCTTGGTAGTTCACTTTTTGTTAATCTTCTGGCAAAATCGCTCTTTGCTATTTAGTTTTGTTTTTTGCCTTTTTGCTTTTAGTTTGCCCTTTTTTCTTCGTTTTATTCATACATTATGCTTTTATGTATGATTTTTAACATTCAAGCAGGTTATTTCTGCAATTCTAACTTCTCT
>CALXEU010000048.1 GCA_944387395.1 uncultured Clostridia bacterium
AATGCGGATGTGGCGGAACTGGCAGACGCGCTGGTCTTAGGAACCAGTGCCAACGGCGTGGAGGTTCGAGTCCTCTCATCCGCACCAATGACGTATCTGTTCGAACTAAATTGAATAGATAGATACAAAATCAATCAGAAAATAAAATCTGGTTGATTTTTTTGTTTGCCTATAAACAATATAGAAATCATCCAAACGAAAGTAAGGTTCAAGTAAATAAAGACAATATGGTAGAATTTTTTTAATATAAATATAAACCTAGAATCGAATTAGAAAATACTATAGGGAATCAAATTCTACAAACTGGTCAGTATGAGTATGGTGGTATACAATTTGATTTGCAAACGTTAGAAAATTTGACATATAGACTTGAAACTGAAATTAAAAGTGGAAAAGATGAAACTTTTTATTCTGAAGAAATTTTAACAATAGCCATACAAATGCTAAAAAAGGCAAATCAGGAAATTTTAGGAAGTTCGCAGGTTACTCCCCAGCAAATCAAAGAAAATTAACTCAAATAGAAAAAAGTACAAGAATATTTAGTAGCTTTACAACACGAGATGTCAAAGCCAAAAGAACTAGATACTCAAAAAATGATGAAAGAAAAAAGAGAATTTGAAAAGAAAATGCCTAATATAAGTGCAACAACGTCAATAGATGATAGATAATATAATTAACTATTCACATCATAATATTAAAATTACAGAATTACTATTATTTTATTTACTAATAGGAATACCCTTGGGAAAGCAATTGCTAACCCAAGGGTATTATTAAAACATTATTTAATTTAAACATTTAATAATATCTGGTGTTTGGAATTATCGAATGAAAAATAGACTAATACAGATAAGAAAAAAAGTAACATCAGCGAACATTATCCATATAACTACGTAAGTTCCTTTATCACTATCGTTATGATTTTTATTGTTACTCATTTAAGCATCTCCTTCTATTTATTGGCATTTTCCTGATTTTAATACAATTAATATAGTAATTTAAATTTCTTGTACCTTTAAAAGTTTGTTATCGTTTTCATCATATTCCTCCAAATTTCTAATAGTTGCTCAAATCATTAAATAAAAAAAATAATGTTCTCCTCCTTTCAAATTTTAGCCTTAGAATTAATTTCTAAGTTTTTTGTATTTATTATTATATCATAGGTTTTATGTTGTCGCAAGTAAATTGGATTAAGTGCATTAGTCTCACTACAAAATAGATTAAAAAAATATATTCACTTTTCATTAAATCTTCTTGGATTTTAAAATTTTCCTTGTATATTATCAATATGTATGCTATACTTAATTAATATATTTTGTTGTAAAGGAGAGACATATATGTCTATGACTAGCGAAATGCGGTCTCAATTTATAAGAACTTTAAAAAGTAGGTTACCCTCATATCCACAGCCGTTCTGCTCGAAATTTTATCCTCACACTAATTGTTTAGCATATGCCTTTGGATTCAAAAGTCCAGACTTTTACCATGATATATATTTTCCTGGTAGCTTGTCTGGAGAGCTTAAATTTTTGGAAAAGGATTTATTAACTGAGAGACTCTTTAATGATTTAAGTTTACTTGATATTTCCTGCTCTATTATTTCTAAAGAAGAAGCACGCAAGCGAACTCAACAAGGGAAGCAAGTTGTTGCTTTATTTTATTCGGAAGTAGAGAATGATTTTCACTTTATCAGAAAGGATAAGGAAGGTGGATGGTCTCATAAACCTGGATATAAATCATCACCATGCAAAATACGGTATAATTATGAAAGTATCTATGATGTCACTTATGAACTTTTAGCATATATGTCCGCCAGTTTCAAATGAAACTGGCATTTTTTAACATTTAGACCTGGTACACAGTTTTAATCAACTGTACACCAGGTTGTTTTATTATTCTTTATTAATCAGATTATCACTTCTACTACTTTTAAAACCTAATTTTTCCAACCCATTTTTCACATATTTATTACTCATAAAATACTTCCATATAGTGCCATTTAAATAATTTTCAATCATTAGAATCTCTATTCCTTTATCAATTCCAATATACTCTTCTGCAAACCATGGTTTTTCTTCTAGATTATAACCATCTTTAAAGCCATATTTCCCCCATAATTTTGGAAATGTATTATAATAAAACTCCATTGCCTTAATACTTTCCCTTGGTGTAAAAACAATTGAGCCTATTGCACCACAAGGAGATATTGTTCCATCATTTTCTAAATCAACATCACAAGGTTTAGAACCATACTCTCTATAACCTTTTGGTCCAATACAAGAAGTTAAACCCCACGAATTTTCTCCATAAGTTTTATATTTTTCTTTATTATCTATACAATACTGTCTATTTGCTTTTGTTGACTTTATTGAATTTTCAAACCAATCTATTCCACTAGAATCTTTTAAATTCATGAAGTTGATCCATGCATGTGAAAATTGATATGTAAATAGCGTACCACAATATGTATATATTATATCTTTTATTTCCCTATAATCAGCTTTTCTCCTAACAAAATCAAAATACACACTTTTATTTACTGGAAATGATGGTGATGCTACACTTAAAACATATATCATAAGTTGTTCTGCATACAAATCCCAATGTCCCCAAAAACCATTTTCAGGTTTATATCCCATATAAAATAAATTTGTATCCCTATTTCTATACCATTCCCAATTTATTCTTTTATATAAAAATTCTGCTTTTTCTCTTACCTCTCCTCCAAAAAATTCTCCTACAGTTATTGCTCCACATATAAATATAGCAGTATCTATTATAGAAACTTCACAATTTAATTCTCTCTTACCTGTTTGCATATTTACAAAATGATAATAAAAACCATTTATCCCTTCTACATTTTTAATAAATGTATCAAGAGTTCCATTTGCTCTATTATAAGCCTTATCATACTTAATCCAATTATACTTCACTCCAATTACTAATGCAGCTAAACCATATCCTACAGAAGCAATACTAGCTATGTCTTTTTGTAATGTTGTTTTATCTCTTACTAGCCCATAACCAGCACTTTCCTTATTAAGGTTAACTTCTTTTACAAAGAAGTTATAACTTTTTCTTAATTCCTTCATAATAAGTTTTTTACCATGACATTTAATTAATCTCAAAATAATCACATCCTATAATGATATTGTATTATCATAAAGAAAAATAATCAATGGAGATTCTTTCCATGCAACAAAAAATATATTGTAGACCAGGAATTAGCTTAATAAGCCAATTTCTGGTCTTTTTTACATCATAATTTATTTTTCTAATAGCCAATCAATAATATTTTTATGAATTATTCCATCTTTACTATAGTTAATTTTATCCATTGTAATAACATATTTAGGGAAATTATCCGCCACATTTTTGTATGCTCCAAATTCTCTTTCAATAACTTCATCACTTGATAAATAGTCTGCTACTTGAATATAAAATCTCTCTCCGAAATTATCTACAACAAAATCAATTTCTCCATTTTCAGTTTTTCCTATATAAACATCATATCCTCTAGCAATCAATTCATTATATACTATATTTTCAAGTCTCCCTCCAACTTTTTTTTCTATTGGCGTACTTTTTAATTGCAACAATCCTAAATCTACTAAATAGTATTTTTCAAGTAATGCCATTACTGATTTACCTCTTATGTTATATCTACTAGCTTTGCTTACAATCATTGAATTATTTATATATTCAATATAGTTTAAAATAGTATCTACACTTGTTGTAACATTATCACTTTTTAAGAATTTTGTAATGGAATTAGCTGATATTACTCCTCCAATATTTTCCATTATAAATTGTATTACTCTATTTAAAAGATTTACGTCTTTTATGCTATTCCTTTCAACAATATCTTTTAAAATAACTGTATTATATAAATCTCTTAAATACATTTTTCTTTCCTGTACACTTGCAGAATTATAAATTTGAGGCATGCCTCCCCATTCTACATATTCCATAAATGCATCTTCTTTATTTTTGTTAATTCCTTGACTTTGTTGTAATTCTAAATATTCTGAAAATGTAAATGGCATCATTCTTATACTAATATATCTTCCAGCTAAATATGTTGCTAAGTCTCCTGAAAGAACTTTACTGTTCGATCCAGTTATAAAAATACTAACATTCATTGTTGCTCTAAATGAATTTATTACTTTTTCAAAATCCTCAACATTTTGAATCTCATCAAAGAATAAATAATATTTTTCTTCATCTTTTATTTTGTCTTTTACATATTTATTAAACATTTTGGGATTTGTATAATCGGTATAATCATAATCTTCAAAATTAATATAGATAATATGATCTTCTTTTACACCTTTTTCTTTTAGTTCATCTATAATTTGCAACATTAATACAGATTTTCCAGAACGCCTAACACCAACAATTATTTTTATTAGTTCGCTATTATAAGAATCTCTTATCTTTTTTAAATACATTTCACGTTTTATCATAATTTTGTTCATTCCTTCCTTAATGTACAAAAATTCAAATTATTTTTTAACCTTTACATCTTCTCAGTTATTTATATTTATTGTAATACTTTATTTGTATTTTGTCAAATAACTTTCGAGTATACTCTAAACTTTTCTTGTTTTTTTTAAACTTTCGAGCATATTCTATTAAATTATTTTTTATATTTAAAACTTTACAAATCCTACATTACAATCCTTAGCCATTTTAAGCAAATTTTCTATTTGTTCAACATTCATGTTCTCTATATTTAGCTTTAATGTATGTCCTCCATTTGTTAGAGTATGATAAGGTGCCTCTATTTTAATTTTTTGTTTCAAATCATCTGTTTCTACATAAAACGATGGTGTATATTGCATTTTGTCTGTTACATTCTGTATATTTCCATATATTGCTTTATCTGTAGCGATAAATTTTCTACATAAGTCCATATCATCTACACCCATTAATGTAAAATTAAGATTATATTTAATACTGTACTCATCTACTTTATTTTTTATAAAGCCTACAATCTGCAATCCTAACTTTTGCGCATTTTTACTTTCTAATCTACTTTCTCCTGTTAGTGCAACTATACACTCTTCAAGCGCGGTAAAGCCTATTGCAAGAGCTCCATGTTTTATTACTTTTCTTACTCTATCTTCATCTTTTGCTCTATCTCCATCTAATAATACACCTTGCTGAATTAGAAACGGAAATTCATTTGCTTTTCTTGCTGCTTGATTTTCAAATCTTTCCAATAATTGTTCTTTAACTAAATCTAGTTTTTCTTCTAATTCATTGAAAAAACCTTCATATCGTTTTTCTTTTGATATTTTTTCTTCATTATCAGATGTATTAATAATTGGACTATTTTTTATTCCTAATCTTGCTAAATTTATTGTTGTATATGATAAATTTCCTCTTTGCGAAGCTATTTGTTTATCTTCATCTATTATATTTTCCATTACTCTTATATTTGCAGAATTATACGCAACTTCTGTCTCTGGCATATTTTTTACGTAAAATTTTTTGTTAAATTCTGCATCTAAAAATGAAAATGCTGGGTAATTTCTTCTAGATGCTATCTCTATTGCTCTTTTATATAAATCATAATTCTTATCCTGCTCAGAAAAATTAATCCCTTCTTTAACTTTAAAAATGACAAGTGGAGATAATTTTTCTTTGTCACTTTGAATTCCAAAATCTATTGCATCTAATATCTTTGAAATTACCATTCTGCCTTCTAAAGATGTATTTGTTCCTAAATTTATACTAGGATACATTTTTTCTCTACCATTTGTATTAATTACATTTGTGTCATGTACAAATCCTTCCATACCCTGTTCTACTATTTTTTCCGTTTTTTTCATTGCTATATCGTATGCAATCTTAAAAACTCTTTGAACCTGATATGCATCTCTAGAATATTTATCAAAAATACCTATATCAAAATCTATTGTTTCTAGTCTTTCTATTTCTCTTTCTATTCCGTTAGTTGCCACAAATTTGTCTAAGTCAGTATATATTAAAATGTCTTCTATTGTTTGTTTAAACTGCTTCTTAAAAGTTCTTTGTACACCAGGTACCATATAGTAGTCAAATGCTGGAATTGATTGACATCCATGTTGTTCTTTTTGGTTCAAATTTATTGCCAAAACTGCAAGAGCTGTATAAGACATTATGTCCTGAGGTTCTCTTATATGAAGATTTTTCGTATTAAACCCTTCATCATAGAGTTTAGTTAAATTAATTTGAGATGATGTTGTAGTTCCCAAAGGCATAAAGTTCAAGCTATGTATATGAATTTCACCACTATCATGACTATCTGCAAATCTTTTCTTAATATTATAAGCTTTAGCATATTCTTTAGAAATTGTGCTTCCATAATCTACCATTACTTCAAATGGGCTTAATTTATTTTTTCTTGCTTCGCCTTGCTTTATGGTTAACTCTTCAAGTCCTTTTAAGAACTTATGCTGTTTCTGCTCTTCAAAAAATATTTTTCTAGATTGAGCTCTCCTTTCTCTATATTCTGAAAATGATGTTTTTACATCAATGTAATCATTTTCTTCTAATTTTTCCTCAATTAAATCTTGAATTTCCTCAATATTAATTTTTTCTCTATCTAATGAATTAATTTCTTCTATTACTAAATTATAGATTTTGTTAACATCGCTTTCGCTATATTTATTTTTTTCATCTTCGTTATTTATACTATCAAAACCTTTCTTAATAGCTAGTGCTATTTTGGTTCCATCAAAATCTACTTTTTTTCCGTCTCTTTTTATTACTTTCATCAATAGATTATCCTCCAAAAATTTACTATTGTTATTTTACTAAATTTTTCATAAATTATCAAGATACGTTTTAGATGAAGCTTCATATTATAATATAGGTGATTTTATGAATTATAACGATTTTTCAAATTTTTTAAATGGTTTATCAGGCTGTGAATTGGTTGCTATTGCAAGCTTTTTATCATTTATAATTGCAAACAAATTAAGTAGCGATGAAATAAATATTTTAGGTAGTTTTTTCTCTACTCTTGGTCAAAATTTATCTACTATTGCAAGTACTATATCAGATGATTAAATATTTTAAAATAAAAAAATCATATTAATGTTTTAACTCTAATATATTTACATTATATTAGAGGTGAAAATCAGTGTTTATAAAATCGATAAATTTCAGTTTTCTTAAAAGAATTTTTTTATTTACTTTTGTCATTGCTCTTGCATGTATTTTAGTTTATTTTTACATTACAAAAGGAATTCATGTATCTTCTTCTGATTCTTATGTTAATAGTATATTTGAAAGCGATACCTCGGGCGAGGATTTTATTAACGAAATATCTAATATTGATGTTAATCAACTTGCCGAGGACTCTGAAAACAATACGGAATCTTCATATATAAAATGGGTTGATTTTAAAGCTAGTGCTTCAATTTTAAAGAAATTATCTGATTTAGATATTTCCTCATATAATACAGATATACATTTAAATTGGATTGAGCTTATGGCTTACCTTGGAACTAAGTATGGAGGAAATTTTTCCCTATTTAAACAGAGTGATTTAGATAATTTAGTTTCTGAATTAAAATCCGGAAAAACTATAGATGAATTAACTGAAAATATGAAACTTTATAATTACTTTTATCAAAGTTTTGATGCTATTTTTCACGAGTATATTGGTGAATACGAAATCGAAACAGTGGATGAAAATGGCAATTCTTGTTATGAAACGAAGTATGGTTTAAAAGCATATCTTCCAATTGCAAAAGGATATAGCTTTAATCACTATAAAGATTTTGGTTCTTCTAGATCATATGGTTATAAACGTTTGCATTTAGGAAATGATTTAATGGGTTCTATTGGAACTCCTATTGTTGCTGTTGAAGGTGGTTATGTAGAATCTTTGGGTTGGAATCAATATGGTGGTTGGCGAGTTGGTATAAGAAGTTTTGATAAAAAGCGATATTATTATTATGCACATCTTCGTAAAGATCATCCTTATGCTAAAGATTTAGTAGAAGGGCAAATAGTTCAGGCAGGAGACGTAATAGGTTATTTAGGCATGACAGGATATAGTACAAACGAGAATGTAAACAATATAAATATACCTCATCTTCATTTTGGAATCCAGCTTATTTTTAATGAAGTTCAGAAAGATGGAGTAAATCAAATTTGGATTGATGTTTATGAAATAATTGAATTTTTGAAGCAAAATGCGTCTACTGTTTATTTGGCATACCCAGATACTTACGATTACCAAAGAAAATTTGATTTGATGATTAATGAATAAAAAAATTTTTATATAATAGAAAGTCAGTATGGCTTTCTATTATATAAATTAAAATTTTAAGTCATTTTTATTTATTTTTACCGTTGTTGGTCTACCATGTGGGCATGTATATGGATTTTGTAAAGTAAGTAAGCCTTGTATAAGACTATCTACTTCCTGCCTGGTTAAATCCATGTGAGCTTTTACTGCTGCTTTACAAGCTACGGTTGCTATAAATCTTTCTTCTATATTTTTACTTGCAGTTCTTGTATTATCCAAAATCTCATCTAAAACATCTAAAAACATGTCTTTTGTATTAGTTTTTATTCTATATTCTATATCTGGTATACCATTTATTTTAATTGTATTTTCTCCGAAGAACTCTATGTCATAACCTGTTTTTCTTATTAGTTCTTCATTTTGTTTTATAAATTCTACTTCCTTATGTGTTAAATTTAGAACCTCCGGC
This sequence comes from uncultured Clostridia bacterium, assembly GCA_944387395.1. GTDB lineage: Bacteria > Bacillota > Clostridia > TANB77 > CAG-508 > CAG-245. Next base: position 8,718 of record CALXEU010000048.1, read on the forward strand.
AGTAGTAACATCTGACTATTTGTTGTTATATTATTTTTATAATTTGCCTTAATTTGCTCATATAAAAGCCTTTCATGTGCAGCATGTTGGTCTATTAGATACATATCATTATCTATTTGAATTATTATGTATGTTCTTAACAAAATTCCTATATATTTGTAATCAATCTTTCTTTTTTGTTCTCTTTTTATAAAATCAATACTTGTTTGCGTATTAACATTTTCAATTTTTGTTTCTCCGCTATTTTTAATATTATTTAAATAATTTTCTTTGCTTTCTTCTATTGTTTTGCTATGTATTAAGGATTTTTCAAAATGATTTGTTAAGAAATTATATTCATCTGTTACATACTTTTTCTTGTTTTCTGATTGCTCATTATTTCCTAAAAAAGCCTCACTTAAAGCAGAACTCTTAATTGCTCTATATAATATTTTGTACATTAAATCTTCATCTTTAAATCTAACTTCTTGTTTTGTAGGATGTACGTTAACATCATAAAGATTTGCAGGCATATCCAAACTTAATATAAAAAATCCATATTTTCCAATTCCAGTACTACCTTTAAATGCCTGATCTGCACTATTTGTTAAAACTTGATTTTGTATATTTCTCTTGTTTAAAAAGATTATTTGATTTTTTCTACTGTCTTTCGCAATTCTTGTATTTCCTATTACTCCTGTAACTTTTACATTGTTTTCCTCATAGTTTACATCTATTAAATTATCACTTATTTCTTTACCATAAAACTGATAGATAATATCTCTTATTTTTCCGTTTCCATTTGTTTGAAATACAAATTTACCATCATTTACTAATTTAAACGAAATTTCTGGATGAGCCATTGCTGCTTTTTGAAGCCATTCTTTTATATATCTAAATTCGGTAGCATCCTGTTTTAAAAATTTGTATCTAACTGGAACATTGAAAAATAATTGTTCTACAATTATAGTAGTTCCTGTTGATGATGCAACTTCTTCACTCTCTACAATATTTCCCGCTTCTGCTTTTATTTTAATTCCTGTAGTTTCTTTTTCTGTTTTTGTAATCATTGTTAATCTTGAAACAGAAGAAATACTGGCTAGAGCCTCTCCTCTAAATCCCATTGTATATGTATCTTCCAAATCTTCAATTTTTCTAATTTTAGAAGTGGCATGTCTTTCTAGAGAATTTGGAATATCTTCCATCTCTATTCCTTTTCCATTATCAATTATCTTAACTAAGGATTTCCCACCATCTTTTATTTCTACTTGAATTTTTGTTGCTCCTGCATCTACTGAGTTTTCTACAAGTTCTTTTACTACATTTGCTGGTCTTTCTATTACTTCTCCTGCTGCTATTTGATTAATTGTTAAATCATCTAATAATACAATGTTTCCCATATAAATTTATAATCTATGCATCTTTATTTTTACATTATATAAAATGTAATTTTCTATAACATAAAAATATTGCTAACTCCTTCCTTTCTATCAAATAATATCATAAAAAGTCGGAATTAGCAATTATTATTAAAAAATAATCTTATTACTTACTGCAAAACTAATTAATTATTTAAGTATTTTATTTTTTTATAAGTTACAATCATAATAATACCTAATATTATTATGGCTGGAATGATGAAATATGTAAAGCTTCCAGTTTGTGGTAGTTCTCCATCTGCTACTGTATCATCTGTTTTTTCATCGTCTGGTTTTTGGTTTGAATCTTTTTTAGTAACTGTAACTTTGCAAGTTGCTTTATAGCCTCCGTCTTGTGTTGTTACTGTTATTGTTGCTGTTCCTTCCGCTACTGCCGTTATTTTTCCGTCTTTTACTGTTGCAACAGATTCATTATCACTTGTCCATGTTACTGTTTTATTTGTTGCATCTGCTGGATTTATTGTTGCTTTTAAAGTGTAATTACTTCCTTCTGTTATATTTAATTCTGTTTTATCCAAACTTATTGATTTAACAGAAATTTCATCACCTGTTGTTGGTGGTGTATCCTTTTTAGTAACTGTAACCTTGCAAGTTGCTTTATAGCCTCCATCTTGTGTTGTTACTGTTATTGTTGCTGTTCCTTCCGCTACTGCTGTCACTTTTCCGTCCTTTACTGTTGCAACAGATTCATTACTGCTTGACCATGTTACTGTTTTATTTGTTGCATCTGTTGGATTTATTGTTGCAACTAAGGTATAGCTACTACCTTCCTTAATGCTTATTTCTTTTTTGTCTAAACTTACAGATTGTACTTTTATTTCTTCTTCATCCGTATCTGATGTCGTATAAACATTTAAATCATAGTATATGTTTCCATCAGAGCAAATTAATTTTGCCCAAAATGCAAATGCTTTATTTTCTGTAAATTCTGAGCTATCAATATTAAAACTTCCATCTTCTGTTTTAATCCATTTATTATCATTATAAGTTGGAATTAGCGAGTTAATATTATTTCTTATTCTTATAATTGCATTATTATATTCATCTGCTTTTGCATTATATTCATCTATTTTATTTTTGTATTTTGTTTTTGCTTCTTCATATGCAGTTTTTGCTTTTTCTATTTCTTCTTCGCTAGCTTCATTTTCTACTTTTTCTTTCCACTCATTATAAGCTTCATCATGAGCAACTTCTAAATTATCACATTCTGCGCCTAATTTATTTAATTCCTCATCTATTCTTGCTAATTCTTTTCTTCCATTTTCTTCTTCCTCTGTCATTTTAGTATAGTCACTATCTGATATTGCAACCACCTGATAATACAACGAATATCCTGTCTGTGTACTGTCAATTGTTATCTCCCCTTCACCATTAGATACATTATTAGGAAATATTATTAAATCTTCCGGATCTAATTCAACAGAATGGGCATTAACTCCTCCAATTACAATAAAGTTTAATAGCATAACTAATAAAATGACTAATACTTTTGTTCTTTTCATAAAAATAATTCCTCCTAAATTTTATACTTGTTTTTTCCCTTATATTATTTTTAACACAAAAGTATTTATAAGTAAATGTATTTATTAAAATATTTTGTTAAAATTTATTTACTCTCTTTTACAATTTCTACAATATCTGCAATATATTCACTTATTATCGGAATATTTAATATTATTATCTTTTGAGCAAAATAAATTATTATAGCAGTAACAATAGAAAAACCTATACCAAATCCTATTCCTTTAAATATACCAGAAGTAAAATTTCTTACCATTAATTTAACTGGTTTTCCTGTTAGTTCTATTAAATCCAACATCTTATTTTTTCTAAAATTGTAATTTATTCTTGCTAATTGAATAAGAAGTCTTTCTTCCAATGTTCTCTTAATTACTTTGCTCTTGGTTTTATATTTATTTCTATTCTTTATACAAAGCTTTAGTCTTTTCTTTCTTTTTTTCATAATAAAAGCCACCTTTATAATATGGTGGCCTTTTTAATTATTTTTATTCTGTTTAATTTAATGTTTGTTCTTCTAAATCTTCATTTTCTTGTGTTTCAACTGAATTTGTTTTTTCCTCTATCTCTTTCTTTAATTCTTCTAGTCTACTTACTAGCTCTTGAAGTTTTTGGGTGTCTTTTCCTATTTGTTCCCAATCTCCTGTAATTGTAGAAGTTGATAAATTATTATTGGCTTTTATTATTTGTTCTAATAATTCATTAATATCATCTGTATTTTCTATTTCTATATCAACAGCATTTTGAGATATTAAATTTGCGATTGCCTCATTAAAACTATCTCCTATTGCAACTTTTGTTCCTGACGATACTACAACTTTTTTTAGTACTGGAACTGAGTCTTTTTCATTTACATATTGTTGATATATTGGTTCTACATACAATAATGTATTGTTTATTGGTACTATAATTATATCTTTAGTAATTTTTGTACCTGTAACATTTAAGCTTTCTATCTCTTTCGAAATTGTTTCATCTTGCTCAATTTGCGTATCTAATTGCATAGGGCCTAATATATTGCTATTTTCTGCATAATTATATAATTTTAGTACATTGTTTCCATTACTATCTACAGTACCAACTAGATAAGCCTTAATATTTTGTTTTTCATATGGTGTATATGGTAAAACTAATCCTAGTTCCATAGTGTCTGAATCAACTGTTTTTACCATTGTGTAATATGCTTCTATTGGCGTACCGGTACTAGAAGTTATTTTTCTTGTTGAGCTATGTGTTGCTACATCCCATACATCATCACCTCTATATAATACATCAGCTTGAATGTTATGGTATCTCTCTAATACTTCTGCCTGTATATTGTACAAATATTCTGGATATAACAAATGGCTTGATATATCTTCTGGAATTTGTTCTTCTGTAAATAAATCTGGATACATATTTTTATATACCATTGCAATCGGGTCTGATTTATCTGTTATATAAAAAGTTACTTCTCCTGAATATGCATTTATTAGTACTTTTACAGAGTTTCTTATATAATTTATTTCTTTTTTAGTAATTCCATTATCTTCTAATACTGTTCTTTGTGAGAATGGATAGTTATTACTTGTAGTGTAAGCATCTAGTACCCATATAAGTTCTCCTTCATTATTTACTACCATATATGGATTTTCATCATAGGTTAGATATGGCATTATCGTTTTTGCTCTTTGTATTATGTTTCTATTTGTTAAAATTCTACTTTCACTTGTTATATTACCAGAGAATAAAAGTTTAGCATCTTTTTCTTTAATTGCAAGAACTATTCTGTCTAAAAATCCTGCTGTTAATCCTGCTTCTCCATCATATACATTTTCTGTATTATTAAGTGCATCCTGTGTTGGATAATCAAATTCTTTTTTACTATTACTATTTGTCACTACTGTACTATTAGTTAATAGTCCAAAATATATTCTTGGTTCTTTAATTTCTATTACTTCGTCATCTTGTTCAAATGATGTTTGTAAATTTACCACATTTCCCTTTTCTGTAACTTCACTTGCTGATGATACAATTACCCCATAACCATGAGTATATTCATACGTTTTTTTGTTATAGGCTGTGTTATCTTTACTTGATATTTCTCTTGGAGTAATATATACTAATTTATTTTTTCCATCTATATCATATACTGCAATAGTTGTTGATTTAAATTCATAATATCCTTTACTAGTTTGCAAATTTGACAAATCTTTTAATAAAACATCCTCACTTACTATTGGTATATTTTGTATAATATCTGTATTTTCTGAGATTGTATTTTTATCTACTGATTCGCCGTTTCCGATAGATATTTCATCAATATCTATTCCATAAGCTGTTTTTGTATTTTTTATGTTTTCATTTATGTAATCTTTTTCCTTGTCTAACTCATTTGTATTTACAAATATTAAATTAAAACCAATCATGGCTATTAATAGTATTATTAAATATAATGGTACTATTAAAATTGATTTTATAACTTTTTTTGTATTTCCTTTTTTAAAATCTGATATTGCTTTAAATGCAGAAATTAACATTATTGGAATTAATAGTATATATCCCCAAAATCTTATAGTTGTTTCTGTAATTCCAGCACCATATAAAGAATAGTTTTCTGATCCTTCATTATTTAAAATTAAGAATTTTTGAACTCCTATATTTTGTGTTTCTAATAACATGAAAATAGCAAAAATTATGACTAGTACTTTTAAATTTAACAATGCTTGATATAAAAGTTTACTCTTCTTTACAGATTCTCTTGATATTCCATCAAAACATATGTTAAATACTAATATGTAGTATATTGCACCATAAACTGTAGCTGCAATTGTTGCAATTAATGCATATAATGTTACTAATTCTAAAAATGGCCATATAAATACAAAATAACCTATATCTAATCCTAAAACGGGATCTGTTTGTACAAATTGAGTGTTATAGAAGCACAATAGTCCTTTTTCTAAAATTATTGATGAAGTTGCTACTGTTACTATTATTGCAATTACAAAAGATATAGATTTATGTGGCAACTTAGGCATTGGCTTTTTTTCATCTTCAAAGAATACTTTTAGACCTTTTTTTACTCTTTTTGTTGTTATATATGTTATTCCATATGCTAAAATAAAGTTTATAGCTACTGTTATCGACATATTTTGTAAGTTTTTCCAAAATATTGATACATAGTTTTCTCCTATTTCCTTTATTTCTAAATATTCTCCTCTTGCAGTTATATACATTGTAAGTATTGCAATTATTGAAACTACTAAAACTACAATTTTTCTTATGTTTCTTTGTTTTTTTTTGGCTACTAAGCCTTCATTTTCTGCTTTTGCTTGACTTTCTACTTCTGTATTACTCAAATATAATTCCTCCTTATATTAAAACATTTACAAAGTTTTGGCTATCAAATATTTCCATGTCGTCTATTTGTTCTCCAACTCCTATGAATTTTACAGGCACTTGATTTTCATTTACTATTCCTATTACTGCTCCACCTTTTGCTGTACCATCTAATTTTGTTAGAATTATTCCTGTAATTCCTACTGTTTGCTTAAAGGCTTGTACTTGCGAGATTGCATTTTGTCCTGTTGTAGCATCTAATACCATTAGTATTTCTTTATCTGCTTCTGGAAGTTCTTTATCTATTACTTTTTTTATTTTTATAAGTTCATCCATTAGGTATTTTTTGTTATGTAATCTTCCTGCAGTATCACAAATTAATACATCTGCTTCTTTTTCTTTACATACTTTTATTGCATCATATACTACTGATGCAGGATCTATTCCTTCTTCTCTTTTTACTATTTCACAACCTGAACGTTCTGACCATATTTGTAATTGTTCTACGGCTGCTGCTCTAAATGTATCTGCTGCAGCTACAACTACTTTTTTCCCATCTTTTCTTAGACGATTTGCAATTTTTCCTATTGAGGTTGTTTTTCCAACACCATTTACTCCTATAACTAATATTACAGATGGTTTTGTATTTAATTTTAACTCACAATCTGTTTTATCAAATATTTGTTTTATTTCGTCTCTTAAGGCTTCTTTTACTCCTTCTTCTTCTTTTATATTTTCTTTCTTAATTCTTGTTTTTAAATTTTCTATTATCATAGATGAGGTTTCTGCTCCAACATCAGACATTATTAAAGCTTCCTCTAATTCTTCTAAAAGCTCTTCATCTACTTTTCTAAAACCACTAAAAACATTATTCATTTTTTCATCAAATGATGTTTTGGTTTTACTTAATCCATTTTTTAATTTTTCAAAAAATCCCATGTCTTTCCCTTTCATAATTTATAATGCAGAATTATTATATCATACTTTGTAATTTTTTTGTAGTAATTTTGTAAAATTCATGTATTTAATTTAACATAATTTTTAAAGTTTATCAATACTATAATTATTTAGTATACTATATAAAGTAAAAACTAGGCCAATATTAAATTAGTCTAGTTTTATTATTGGAGCTTACAATGGGAATCGAACCCATGACCTCTACCTTACCAAGGTAGTGCTCTACCTACTGAGCTATGAAAGCATATATTGGAACCTTCCTTTTTATAGAAAGGTTTTATTGTTGTATATTTAAATTTTTAATTGTTTTTTTCCTTATTCTCTGTATTGCATTATCTACAGACTTTACAGGTGTATCTAATTTTTCTGCTATTTTAACATAAGATTCTCCTAATATATAGCGGTTTAATACTTTCTTTTCAAAGTCACTAAGAGATGAATCTATTGCGTTTTCTACACTTATCATATATTCTTTTTTAGTTATTGTGTCTAAAGGGTCTTCTATAACGTTTGCATCTAATACCTCCATAACTTCGGTATTATTTTCTCCTTCTTCATTATTGTATGCAGAAATGTTTAAAGATAAATATGAATTTAAAGGCATATGTTTTTGTCTATTAGAAGATTTTATTGCTGTTATTAGTTGCCTTTCAATACATAGATTTGCAAATGATTTAAACGAATTTTGTTTATCGTATTTATAATCTTTTATGGCTTTGTAAAGCCCTATTAACCCTTCTTGTATTATATCTTCTTTTTCAGCTCCTACTATAAAGTATTTGCCTACTTTGGAATTTACCATGTCTTTATATTTACACATTAAAAAGTCCAAAGCCTTTTTGTCTTCTGCTCTAATTTTCTCTAGTATTTGTTCATCTGACATATTATTATAATCTAGCTCTGTATTGTTCATTAAAAATAAGTCCTCCTAAATAATGTGCCTTGCTTGACTTGTATTATATTCCACTGTTTTGCTTAATGTCAAGAGATTTTGTATAAATTTTATATTTTTGTGGATAAACCATAATATTGATTTTTATCTTAATTTATAATATAATCTTTTCGTCAAAGGAGGAAGTCTTATGGCTTTTGATGGATTAGTTACTAAATGTATTTGTGATGAACTAAATTGTTTAATAAATGGGAAAATTAGTAAAATATTTGAGCCTAACAATAATGAAATAATTTTAGGTATTTATTCTGGTGGGAAAAATTATGCATTAGATATTTGTATTGACAGTTCTAATTATAGAATAAATTTAACAACACATTCTAAACCCAATCCTCAAAATGTGCTTGGTTTTTGTATGGTTTTAAGAAAACATTTAAATAATGGAACCATTAAAAAGATTTATACAAATGGATTAGAGCGTATAGTCTTTATTGAAATTGAATGTAGAAATGAACTTAATGATACTATTTGTAAAACTTTAGTAATAGAATTAATGGGAAAACACAGTAATGTTATTCTACTTAATGAAAGGCAGATAATTATAGATAGTTTACGACACTTAAATAAATTTGATAAATCAAATAGAGATGTTTTCCCTGGCAGTAAATATGTTTATATATTAAGTGAAAAACTTGATTTTTGCAATATAAAAACTTTTGATGAATTTTATAGTGCTTTAAATATTACTGAAGACTTTTCTATTGCAAGCAGTATATCTAAGACTTTTAATGGATTTGGAAAAAATAATATTTTATATCTTTTATCTTATATTGGAATTTCTGATAGTTCTACATCAAGTAAAGATTTAAAATTTATCTTCAACACTTTAAAAGCACTAACAAATCATACTAAATATGCAGTATTAAAGAGCTATAAAAATGCTTCTACAAATAAGCAAGATTATTTTGCAGTATGCTCAGATACTCCTGTAGAGGCATTATCTTCTAACTTTTTTATTGATGATTTTTATTTTAGCAAAGAAAATTTAGAAGTCTTTAATTCTGCAAAAAATAATGTACTTAAATTAGTTCTTAATCAAATAGATAGATTAAAAGAAAAAATAAAAAATGTAGATATAAAAATAAAAGAATGTTCTAAAATGGATTTATATAAACTTTATGGAAAACTTATTACTGCTAATCTTTATAGAATTAATGATTATAATCAAGATTCTATTACATTGGAAAACTATTATGATGAAAACAGAAAAATAACCATTCCTCTTGATAATTCAATTTCACCTAGTCAAAATGCAAAAAATTTCTTTAAGAAATATAAAAAACTTCAAAACACTATAGCTGTTATTAATATTCAAAAGGAATTATTTGAAAATGAGGTTAAATATTTGGATAGCATTGTTTACGAAATTGAAAATGCAAATGATCTTTCTGAGATTAATAGTGTCTATTCAGAAGTATGTGATAATTTATTATATAACTCCAAAAATTCAAATACCGTTAATAATAACCTATATGCTAATTCACAGTCAAACTCACTTTCTAAAAAAAATACAAAATCATTAACTAATATTCAACCTGCTAAATATAAAATAGATGGTTATACAGTTTTAGTTGGAAAAAATAATAAGCAAAACGATTATCTAACCTGCAGGCTTGCACAAAATTCAGATATTTGGTTTCATACAAAAGACATTCATGGAAGTCATGTTGTTTTAAAAAACGATAACCCTTCTTCTAAACTTGATATAAATAAAACTAATATTCCAGACTCTGTATTGTATAAGTGTGCTTCTCTTGCTGCGTATTTTAGCAAAGCCAGGCTTTCACAAAATGTTCCTGTCGATTATACCTTTATTAAATATGTAAAAAAGCCAAATGGAGCAAATTTAGGTATGGTTATTTATACTAATAATAAAACTTTGTATGTAAATCCTGACAGTAATTTTAAATATCTACAATAGTTAGAAATACCTCGTATAAAAGCGCGAGGTATTTTTTCGTTTTTTATATATTGTTAAATTTATTAGCAATATTTTCTACTCTTAATTTACTTATTTCCATTATTTCAGATATTTTATCATTTGATAATCCGCATTTAATTAATGCCTTTATTGTATTTTCTTCTTTTTTTATAATATTATTTCTTTTTCTTGTTAATTCTTCTCTTTCTTTTGCTATTTTCTCTTTATCCACTTCAATATCTTTTTTATTTTTTTCTACTTCTTTTGATTTCTTTTCTACTTCTTCTGATTTCTTTTCTATTTCAATAGATTTATTTTTCAATTCAATAGATTTATTTTCTAACTCTACAGATTTTCTTGCTATTTCTATGGATTTGTTTTCTAATTCTACAGATTTATTTACTAGTTTTATTTTCATTTTTTTCATCTTCTGTGTATCATTATATAAATCTTCTTGGTATTCTTGTAACAATTCTAAAAATGACATTCTTATTTTTCCTCCTTCCTTTTCTTTATCTAAATTTAGCTCTCTATTCTTTATCTCTAGTACATATTTTTCTATTACTTCTATAAATCTTGCTCCTCCAGGTATATCCTGTTCTTTTACGCTTTTTATCATTTTTTCTAGCTTTTGAACAACTTCTTGCTTATCCTTTATTGCTTCTACATACATTCCCTTTGATACTAATAAATTGTCATTTAACAAATCTTCATCTCTATAGTTGTTTACATCTATTATATTATAATCTTCTAAACTTGGTTTATACCCTGGCAACACCTCCTGTATATTTTTTAATTCAAGTTCAGCATTCCATTTTTTATGTCCTGTATATAAAACTATTTTTATTACTAGAGGGAACTTATAGTCTTTTTGCCTCATTCTACTCTTGTCGATTGCTTTTCTTATTATTAAG
>CALXEU010000049.1 GCA_944387395.1 uncultured Clostridia bacterium
CTTTATAAATATAGTTGCATGGAACAAGACTGCAGAATTTGTTAGTAAGTACTTTAAAAAAGGTCAACAAGTTGCCGTAGTTGGAAGATTACAAACAAGAACTTGGGACGACGATAAAGGACAAAAACACTACATAACAGAAGTTATAGCAGAGGAAACATACTTTGCAGACAGCAGACGTGATGGTTCACAGAGTGGAGATGATTTTGGAACTAGCTTCGGAATTGAAGGTCAAATACCTCAGAGTGCTGATTCGGAATTTGAAGTATCATCTGGAGATGACCTACCATTTTAGTTGAAAATAAATAGAATAGGGAGGATATAAAAAATGGCAGATAAGAGACAAAAAAGAAATAACAATGATGAAGATTTTAACCCAAAATTCAAAAAAGCAAGAAAAAAAGTTTGCCCATTATGTGCAAATAAAAATCTTGTTTTAGATTACAAAAATGCAGACCAATTAAAAAAGTTCATCAACGATAAAGGTAAAATTCTACCAAGAAGAGCAACAGGCGCTTGCGCAAAACATCAAAGAGACATTACTATAGCAGTAAAAAGAGCAAGACAAATTGCTATATTACCATATACACAAGAGTAAAATTAAATTATTTAATACTGATTTTATATGTTACTATTTTGTAATTTTTTTGAAAGAATATTGTAATTAAAAAAATATTGACTATATAAAAAAAGAATAGTAAAATTAAAAATGAAGATAATAATATTAGTATTAAATGAGAAGGAGAAAAAAATGATGAAAAATAGTTCAAAAGTATTAATTGGAATCTTAATGTTTGCAGTAATTGTACTAAGTGCATCAATGTCGCAAGCTGTTAATGAAATAACTATTATAGGTGGAAATGCAACAACTACCGAAAATAGACAAAATACTACTAATACACCAGTCATTGTTGGTGGAAACACAACAACAACAAATACTGCTGTAAACAGAGTTGTAAACACATCAACCTCATATAATACTGTTCCTACAGTAAATAATGCTCAAGCTACTTTACCTCAAACAGGAGAAACAGACATATATGTTGTAGCTGCTTTAGTTGTAGTATGTACAATTTCAGCAATATATGCTTATAGAAAAATTCGTGATTACAATATAGACTAATTATAAAATAAAAAAACATCTCTTCAAACGAAGGGGTGTTTTTTTATGCTCTTGGAAAATCATTCCTCAATAGCTCTAACTATTATTCTTGTCCCTTTAAGACTATTACAAGTCATTAAAGTTATGAACCTTTTCCCTTGAGTATCTTGGGATGTACAAGATAAATCAGAACTATCAACCTCAAATTTATCCGAAACTATATATCTCACACAATTTCCAGATAAATCATAAATTAAAATCTCATCATTTTGTTCTAAATTGCTAATTTTAGCAAAAAATGTATTATCTATATAGTTATGCCCCGCAATACATAAATTTCCAACCTCGTTAGGAAGTGGACCTGCAAATCTACATGGAGCAATTTCTAGTAACTCATCAGAAACATCAGAAAGAATGGGGTAATCAATTTTTAAACTATCAATCTTAATAATACCAATTACAAAAGGAGAAGACTGACTTACAGTATTTTCGAAATTAGCTGTATAATTTTCATTACTTAAATACATACGTGAAATTGAAAAAGACTCTGCTAAAGTCTTAGCATTTTTATCTTTAAAATTTAAAAAATAAATTCTAAAAAAAATTAGAGCTAAAAAAAATATCAAAAATAAAACAGAAGTTATAAATAAAATAGTTAAAGATTTTTTATTCTTTTTATATAAATTATTATTAGAAGTATCAATAAAACCCAAAATTTGATTCATAATTTTATTTCTTGAAAGCAAAATGCTTACACAATCCTCCATAAAAGATTAATAAAAAATAATAAAAATTGCATACTAATATTATTAGTTTAAACAAAAATACTAAAAAAATGTTGTAATAATAAAATAAAAATTCCATTTATTAAAAAAATAATAAAAAAAATCAAATAAAGACTATAATTTCTAAAATATATATGATAGAATATAAAAGATTTTAAAAGTAAGGAGGAAAAGAATACTACTTAAGTTAGTATTAAGAAAAGTATGGAAGAAGTAAAGTATAAAAGAATTCTATTAAAACTTAGTGGTGAAGCTTTAGCTGGAGACAAAAAAAGTGGAATTGATACAAAGGTTTTAGGAGATATCTGTGACGAAATAAAAAAAGTTAAAGAACTAGGTGTACAAATTGCAATAGTAGCTGGAGGGGGAAATTTCTGGAGAGGAAAAAACGGAACAGAAATGGAAAGAGCTACATCGGATTATGTGGGAATGCTAGCAACGGTAATGAATAGTTTAGCACTTCAAGATGCATTAGAAGCAAGAGGAATGTATACAAGGGTTCAAACAGCAATAGAAATGAGACAAATAGCTGAACCATATATAAAAAGAAAAGCACAAAAACATCTTGAAAAAGGAAGAATTGTAATATTTTCTTGTGGAACAGGAAATCCATATTTTACAACAGATACAACAGCAGCACTTAGAGCAGCAGAAATAGAGGCAGATGTAATTTTAGTTGGAAAAACAATAGATGGAGTATATTCAGCAGATCCAAAAATAGATCCTAATGCTGTAAAATATGATAAAATAACGTACTTAGATATATTAAATAAAGACTTAAAAGTAATGGATTCAACTGCAACTTCATTATGCAGAGATAATAATATACCATTATTAGTTTTTGCAATAGCAGATCCTAAAAATATAGTGCGAGCTGTTAAAGGTGAAAAAATAGGAACTGTAGTTGTTGCAGAGTAATAAAAATTTTTATATAATAAAAAATAATAATAAAAATGGTTATTAAAATTAAAAAATAATAATATAAAATTAGAAAGGAGTAGCTGGAAAAACAAAAATACCAGCACATAAAAAAATGGATTATAATAATATAAAAGAAAAAATGGAGAAAACAATTAGTGTATATGAAGAAAATTTATCAGAAATAAGAGCAGGAAGAGCAAACCCAAACATACTTAATAAAATTACAGTTGACTACTACGGAGTTGCAACACCAATAAACCAAATTGCAGGAATATCAGTTCCAGAAGCTAGAATGATAGTAATTCAACCTTGGGATGTTAGTGTACTTAAAGAAATTGAAAAAGCTATAAATATGGCAGAAATAGGAATAAATCCAAACAATGATGGAAAAGTAATAAGACTTATATTCCCAGAACTTACAGAAGAAAGAAGAAAAGAAATTGTAAAAGATGTAAGAAAGTTAGCAGAGGAAGCTAAAATTTCTATAAGAGCAATAAGAAGAGATGGAATAGATGAATTTAAGGCAAAACAAAAAGATGGAGAAATTACAGAAGACGAATTAAGGAGTGCAGAAGAAAATATTCAAAAAATAACAGATCAAAAAGTAGATGAAATTAGTAAAATTGCAGAGAACAAGGAAAAGGAAATATTGAGCATATAATAAAATATAGATTATAGAGGAAAAGATGGATTTTAAAGTAGAGTTAAAAAAATATCAAGAACAAATAAATGAAGAATTATCAAAATATTTAAAAGAAGAAGATTCTCCCGAAAGAATATTAAACGATTCAATAAAATATAGTCTAATGGCTGGAGGAAAAAGGCTAAGACCAATTTTAATGTTAAAGACTTACCAATTGTTTAATGATAATATAGAAAATTGCATGCCATTTGCAGTTGCTATAGAAATGATACATAATTTTTCTTTAATTCACGATGACTTGCCAGGAATTGATAATGATGATTTTAGACATGGAAAACTAACAAATCATAAAAAATTTAATGAAGCAACAGCAATATTAGCAGGAGATTCACTACTTAATCAAGCATATATTGTAATTAGTAAATCATTATTACAAAATGAACAAATTGAAAGAAAAATAAAAGCACTATCAGAACTTAGTCATAGTGTTGACTGTATGCTTATTGGAGAATATGTAGATACAGAATATGAAGGAAAACAAATTTCGCATGAGTATTTAGATTATATTCATAACAATAAAACAGGTGCTTTGCTAAAGGCGTGTTGTCGTATAGGGGCTATTTTAGCTGGAGCAGATGAAGAAGATATTAAAAATGTAACGGAATATGCAAATCATATAGGATTGGCATTTCAAATTAAAGACGATATCTTATCTGAAATTGGTGATGAAAAAATATTAGGCAAACCTGTTGGGAACGATAGAGAAAAAGGCAAATGTACTTATGTAACAAAATATGGACTAGAAGAATCACAAAAAAGATTAAGTGAGTTAACACAAGAAGCAATAAAAAAAATTGAAAGATATGGAGAAAAAGGAGAGTTCTTAAAAGAATTAGCACTATATATAATGGAACGAAATAAATAATTAAGAAAGAGGTATTAAATGGAAAATATAGATAATATACCAAGTCATATTGCTATTATTATGGATGGAAATAGAAGATGGGCAAAGAAAAATAATCTGCAGGCAGCACAAGGACATAAAGAAGGAGCAGAAAATCTAAAAAGACTGTCAAAATTTGCAAATAAGCTTGGAATAAAATATATGACTGTATATGCATTTTCAACTGAAAATTGGAAACGAACAGAAGAAGAAGTAGGAGCTATAATGAAACTACTTAAATTCTACATTTTGGACTTTTTTAAATCAGATGACAATAATATAAAGGTAAAAGTTATCGGAAGAATGGAAGACTTACCAAAAGATTTATCTAATGAAATTAAGAAAATTGAAGAAAAAACTAAAAACAATACAGGAATGACACTTAATATTGCTTTTAACTATGGTGGAAGAGATGAAATTGTAAGGGCAACAAGGAATATAGCACAGAAAGTTAAAAACAATGAAATAGAAATCGAAGACATTAATGAAGATTTAATTTCAAATAACTTATATACAGCAGGACAGCCAGATCCAGATTTATTAATTAGAACTTCTGGCGAAGAAAGAATAAGCAACTTTTTGCCTTGGCAAATTTCATATTCAGAATTTGTATTTACAGATAAATATTGGCCAGAATATTCTGAAGAAGATTTACTAGAATCAATAGCAATTTATCAAAAACGTACAAGAAGATTTGGTGGAAAATAAATATACGAAAGGTTTATAAAAAATTATGAAAAGAGTTTTATCAGGCGCAATAATTTTTGTAGCAGTACTTGCAATTTTTTTAACAGGAAATATATATGTAGTAGATTTAGCAATATGTCTTATATCAATAAGATGTATTAAAGAACTATTTGATGCATTTGAAAAAAAAGACTATCATCCAATAAAATGGGTAGCATATTTAGGAGCAATTTTTGCAGCAGTAACAAATTTACTTCCAAATGAATTAGGAAATTTTTTAATTAAATTGCTAATTCCAGCAGTTACTGTAATTTCATTTATATATTTAATTTTAAAATCTGAAAAGATAAATATAATGGATGTTCTAATTACAATATTTGGAATGCTATACATAGTATTATTCTTAAATGTACTTACAAAAATTACTGCCATGAATAATGGCAATTTACTAATATGGTATGTATTTATACCAGCGTGGATTACAGATGTGTGTGCACTATACACAGGTAAAACAATAGGAAAACATCATTTTACCAAAATAAGTCCTAATAAGACAATAGAAGGTTGTATAGGTGGAACTATTGGTGCAATATTAGTAACTTTGTTATATACAATACTATTTAATCAAATTGTAGATTATAAAATAAACTATATTGTAATAGGTATAGCAGCATTTGTATTAAGTATTATAGGTCAAATTGGAGACCTAGCTGCATCATCTATAAAAAGATACGTTGGAGAAAAAGATTTTAGTAACTTAATACCAGGACATGGTGGTATGTTAGATAGAATAGATAGTATAATATTTATAGCACCTTTTGCATATTTATTATTAACAGTACTAATATAAAAATGCATTGTAATTCAAGGAGGAGAAAAATTGTTTTTTGGATTAATAAGCACTATAAAAATAATAATATTGTTGGGATTCTTAATTGGAATACATGAAACAGGTCACTTAATTGCTGCTAAACTTTGCAAGGTAAAGGTAAAGGAATTTGCAATAGGATTTGGTCCAACAATATGGAATAAGCAAGGAAAAGAAACGAAGTATTCTCTTAAACTAATACCACTTGGTGGATTTGTTAGCATGCTAGGAGAAGAAGAACAAATAGATGAAGAAGGCTCATTTAGCAAAGCTCCAATATTAAAGAGAATGGCAATAGTAGCAGCTGGTGCATTTGTAAACATTGTATTTGCAATTATTATATATTTTATCCTAGCATTAACTATAGGAAATTATGAAGAAATACTTGAAATAGATTCACCTTTAAATAGAATAAAATATTCTCTTGATGCATGTGGTGAATTTATAAATATTACTATTCAAGGTTATAAACAGTTATTTACAGGAATAAACATTGCTGAACAGTTTGTTGGGCCAGTTGGCATTTCTGAAATAATTGTTAAAACAAATGGATTTAGAGAATTTATATACATTCTAGCAATAATATCTATGTCGCTCGGCATAACAAATTTAATTCCATTTCCACCATTAGACGGAGGGAAAATACTATTTCTACTAATAGAAGCAGTCAGAAGAAAACCATTAAAACAAGAAACAGAAATAAAAATTCAGCTACTAGGATTTGCAGTTTTACTTAGCTTAGCTATATTTATTACCTACAATGATATAATAAAAATTATATGAAACTATTGACAGTGAACATAAAATGATATATAATGTTATTGTTCGAAAGTACACACTCTAATGTATCGGGAGGAACAGTTATGTCACTCAGCTACAAAGAATCCGAGAAACTCAAGGAGGCCATCGAAGATGGCCTGAGAGCATGGAAAGGAGAAATGCCCGATCTGTCTGAAAAGACAGAAATGATCTACGAGGAACTCGTGATCGGTCGGACGTGGATTTCTTCGTCCGTTATTGAGAGGGACAATGAAGGCCGGGTTTGCTCGGCTGGAGTGAAGTTCAAGGTTAAGAGTGGAGACAAATTTACCATCTTGGCCAATTTCAAGGAGGACTAACATTAGAGAAGGGGAGCTCATGTTCATTATGAGCTCCCTTTTTAAAATTTAAAAAAATAAATATGATTCAAACTAATGCTTTGAAAGGAGCAGAAAAGTGGAAGAAACAAAAGTATATAAAAATGTTAAAGAAGTTTTTAAAGATTATAACTCAAATAGTTTTGAATTAAACGCAGCAAAAGTTATAGGAATAAACTTATATAAAAGAAAACAAGAACTAGAACTTATAATTGAATCCGATAAAATGATAGATATAAAAGATATTTTGGCAATGGAAAAGTATATGGAAAACCGCTTTCAAGTTAAAGATGCTAGAATAACAATAAAATACTCTATTCCAAATGGTGAAGAAACAGACGAAAAAGTTTTAAATCAATGGTTAGATATTGTAGAATACATTTCATTTAAACACCCAATAGCAAAGGCATTTTTAAAGGGAAGCAGTATAAATATAACAAAAAATAAAATATGCGTAACATTAATATCAAAAGGAAAAGAGTTTTTAGAAAGCAATAAATTTAATGATGTTTTTTCTAAAATAATTGAAAACATTTATAACAAAAAATACGTAATGGAATACAGTGAAAAAGTTCCAGAAGTAAGTATAGAAAAATACAAAGAAATACAAAAGAAGTTACAAGAAGAAGTAATACATCAAATAACAAGTAATGTGGATTTTTCTGCACATAATAAAACAACAGTAGAAAATAAAAGCAAACAATATTCTAATAAATCTACGAATAAACAATACATAAATAAAACATCAAATAAACAAAATACAGTAACTCCAAATAAAACTGAACAATACAAAAATAAAACAACACCAGGAGCAGATTTACCTTGGGAAGCAGCTCCTGCTCCAAATTTTGAGCCGGCTCCAAGTCCTGCAGAGGCCAATATACCACAGCAAGAAGAAGATACACCTTTAATTTATGGAAGAAGTTTAAATTTAAAGGACGCTATAACCAAGATACAAGATGTAGGAGTTGATAGCGGAAACGTAATAATAGAAGGAGAAATATTAACAGTAAAACTTGACGACAAAGATGAGGATATTAACTTAGGAATAAAAGTAAAAGAGCTAAAAACAGGAAAGTTCTTAATAACATTTAGCGTTTATGACGGAACAAATACTATAGATTGTAAAGTATTTTCTCAAGCAGACAAAGCCGATAAACTAAAAAAACGCCTAAAAGATGCAAAAAGAATTAGAATTGCAGGAACCGCACAGTTTGATCCTTATGCAAAACAACTTGGAATTATGGCAAATACAATAATAGAAATGCCAGAAGAAAAGAAGATACAAAGAATGGATACAGCTGCTATAAAAAGAGTTGAATTACATATGCATACTCAAATGAGCACAATGGATGGTGTAACTCCTGTTAAGGATTTAATAAAGCGTGCTATGAAGTGGGGAATGAAGTCGATTGCAATAACAGATCATGGTAGTGTACAAGCTTTTCCTGATGCACATAAAATGCTTGGCGTAAACAATCCAGATATGAAAGTACTATATGGAGTAGAAGCATATTTAGTACCAGACAAAGTACCATGTATTGGAAATGATAGAGGTCAAGATTTACATACTACATATTGTGTACTAGATTTAGAAACAACTGGACTTTCATTTAGAACAGAGAAAATAACAGAAATTGGTATTATGAAAATAAATGAGAACGGAGAAGTAATTGACGAATTTGAAACTTTCGTAAATCCAGAAAAACCAATACCACAAAGAGTTGTTGAAGTAACGCACATTACAGATGAAATGGTAAAAGATGCAGAAACTATAGACAAAGTTTTCCCTAAAATGTTAGAGTTTATTGGAGATAGCGTAATTGTAACACATAACACAGACTTTGATATAGGATTTTTAAAATACAATGCAAAGCAATTAGGATATACATTAGATAATACATATTTAGATACTTTGCGTTTGGCTAAAGACCTATTTCCAAATTATAAAAAATATAAGTTAGGTGTAATTGCAGAGAATTTAGGAATTGAAGTATTGGTAGCACATAGAGCATTAGACGATGTAGATACAACTGTAAAAGTATTCAGAGTAATGCTTAAAATGCTTGACGAAAAGGGAGCAAAAAAACTTTCTGACATAGCAAAAGTAGCAGAAGGACAAGTAAACTTTAAAAAATTAAAAAGTTTCCATGCAGTAATTCTTGCAAAAGACTATATTGGATTAAGAAATTTATATAAACTTATATCAATTTCACATTTGGACTACTTCTATAAAAGACCATTAATTCTAAAATCAATTTACAAACAATATTCTGAGGGCTTAATATTAGGAAGTGCATGCGAAGCAGGAGAACTATATCAAGCAATAGAGCAAGGTAAAGACGATGATGAAATAGAAGCAATTGCAAGAGATTATGATTACTTAGAAATTCAACCAACAGGAAATAATATGTTCCTAGTTAGAAACGGAATTGTACCAGATGTAGAAGCTCTTCAAAATATAAATAGGAAAATAGTTGAATTAGGCGAAAAATTAGACAAACTAGTTGTTGCAACATGCGATGTTCACTTTATGGATCCAGAAGATGAAATTTATAGACGTATACTAGAAGCAGGACAAGGCTATGCTGATTGCGATTTGCAAGCCCCACTATATTTAAGAACAACAGATGAAATGCTAGAAGAATTTAGTTATCTAGGAAAAGAAAAGGCTTATGAAGTAGTTGTAACAAACACAAATAAAGTTGCAGATATGTGCGAACAGATAAGCCCTATTTCGCCAGAAAAATGTCCACCATACATAAATGATTGTGAGAAAACAATTAAAGATATAGCATACAATAAAGCACATGAATTATATGGAGATCCACTTCCTCAAATTGTAGAAGAAAGGTTGGATAAAGAGTTAAATTCAATTATAAAAAATGGTTTCTCAGTTATGTACATTATAGCTCAAAAGCTGGTATGGAAATCAAATGAGGACGGATATATAGTTGGATCCAGAGGTTCTGTTGGTTCGTCATTTGTTGCAAATATGACGGGTATTACAGAAGTAAATTCACTTCCACCACATTATAGATGTCCACATTGTAAGTATTCAGATTTTACAGATTATGGTTATAAGAACGGATTTGACCTACCAGATAAAGAATGTCCGAAATGTGGACATAAATTAAAAAAGGATGGAATAGATATTCCGTTTGAAACTTTCTTAGGATTTAACGGAGACAAAGAGCCCGATATAGACTTAAACTTCTCAGGAGAATATCAAGCAAAAGCACACAAATATACAGAAGTAATATTTGGAAAAGGAACAACTTTTAAAGCAGGAACTGTTGGTACAGTAGCAGGTAAAACTGCTATGGGATATGTTCGTAAATACAATGAAGAAAGAGGAATACCAATTAACAATTCAGAAGTAATAAGAATAGCAGAAGGATGTACTGGAATAAAAAGAACAACAGGTCAGCATCCAGGAGGAATTATAGTTGTACCAAAAGGAAGAGAAATTTACGAATTTACACCAGTTCAACATCCTGCAGACGATCCAACATCGGATATAATAACGACCCACTTTGATTATCACTCAATAGACCAAAACCTATTAAAACTAGATATTCTTGGCCATGATGATCCAACAATGATAAGAATGCTTTATGATATAACAGGACAAGACCCAACCAAAGTACCACTAGATGATAAGGCAACCATGAGTATATTTTCTTCTACAAAAGCATTAGGGGTAACTCCTGAACAAATAAGAAGTGAAGTTGGAAGTTATGGAGTTCCAGAGTTTGGAACAAAATTTGTACGTGGAATGTTGGTAGACACAAGACCTAAAACCTTTGAAGAATTAATACGTATATCTGGATTATCACATGGTACTGATGTATGGCTAAATAATGCTCAGGATTTAATTACTGCTGGAACTATAAAACTAGATGAAGCAATATGTACAAGAGATGATATAATGATATATTTAATAAAAGAAGGTTTGCCTCCACAAAAAGCATTTAAAATAATGGAGTTTGTTCGTAAAGGTAAACCTGCAAAAGACCCAGAAGGATGGAAGAAACATGAAGAAACAATGAGGGAATATAATATACCAGAGTGGTATATTGGATCTTGTAAAAAAATTAAATACATGTTCCCAAAAGCACACGCAGCAGCTTATGTTACAAACGCATTTAGAATTGCATGGTTTAAGGTACACATGCCAAAAGCATATTATGCAGCATTTTTCTCAATTAGAGCTGATGCATTTGATAGCGATATAATGTGTAATGGTGTTGAAAGAGTAAGAAACAAAATGAAAGAAATTGAACTAGCAGGAAAATCTGCAACTAAAAAAGACCAAGATACATATTCTGCTTGCGAAATAGTATTAGAGATGTATGAAAGAGGAATTAACTTCTTACCAATTGATTTATATGAATCAGATGCTATTAAATTTAAAGTGTTACCAGAAGGAATTCGTCCACCACTAAATAGTATACCTGGACTTGGAACTGTTGCAGCACAAGGAATTCAAGAAGCAAGAAAAGATGGAGAATTTATGTCTATTGACGATTTAAAAATTAGAGCTAAAATTGGAAAGACTACAATAGAAATGCTAGAAAAAGTTGGTTGCTTAAAAGGAATGAGTCAGAGTAATCAAATGAGTTTGTTTAACTTTTAGATATATGTATATTTTTAAATTTTTTGTTCTTGTTGTCGAAGCCTATAATCATGAAAAATAAAAATATTTTTTATTTTCATGGAAGGAAGGCTTCTCCAATTGTCGCACTCGCATTAAAATGCTCGTTTGCTTGCTACGCGAACTGCAAAATTTCTCAAAATATACATATATCTAACTTATTTAAAAAATTAAAGGGAAAATAAAGGAATATAAAAAATGAATATACAAAATATTTTTACATTAGAAAACATAATAATATATTTAATAATTATCAATATAATTGCATTTTTAGCGATGCTTATAGATAAGAAAAAGGCAGAAAGAGGTAGCTGGAGAATAAAAGAAAGTACACTTTTAACTTTAGCACTAATTGGTGGAAGCATTGGTGCAATTGCTGGAATGTATAAATTCAGGCATAAAATTCAAAAAGCAAGATTTTTTATAGGACTTCCTATAATTATAGTATTACAGATTTTATTAGTTATTGCAGTGATTACTAATACGGTTAAATAAAGAATAATAGAGTTTAAAAATAGCAAGAATAACCTTGCTATTTTTATGTTTTTAAAGTAAAATAGAAACATGAAAGCGAGGGTGAGATTATGAAAAAATTACCTAAAGGAATAAGTAATTACGAAGAGCTAATTGAAGATGGATATTATTATGTAGATAAGACAATGTATATAGAAAAACTAGAATCTTTGGCAGATAAAAGAATAATGTTTTTAAGACCAAGAAAATTTGGAAAAACATTATTTACGAGTATGATTGAAAATTATTATGACATACAGAAGGCAGAAAAGTTTGAAAAACTATATGGAGAGACATATATAGGAAAAAATCCAACAAATCTAAAAAATAGCTATTACATATTAAAGTTTAACTTTTCGGGAATAAATACGGAAAGTGAAGAAACAACAATGAAAGGATTTAGAGAAAAAGTAATAACCTCAATAAAAAGTTTTGTAACAAAATATAATCTAGATTTCTATATAAACGAAGAACAAACAACAGAAGGAATGTTAAATAGCTTATTTGAAGCATTTACATATCAAAGACTGCATGGAAAGATATATGTAATTATAGACGAATACGACCATTTTGCAAATGAGTTATTAGGATTTAATACAGAAAAATTTAAGTCATTGGTATCAAAGAATGGAAGAGTTCGTAAGTGGTATGAAATACTAAAACAAGGAACAGAAAGCGTAGTAGATAGAATATTTATAACAGGAGTAGCACCAATAACACTAGATAGCTTAACATCAGGATTTAATATTAGTGCAGATATAACAAAAGATAGAAAATTTAATGAAATGATGGGATTTACACAAGAAGAATTAAAAAAATTAATGAATGAGCAAAACATAAAACAAGAAGAACAAGAAAAGTTATTACCAATAATGAAAGAAAACTATGATGGATATAAATTTTCTATAGAAGCGACAAGTAAAATTTATAATTCAAATATGGCTTTATATTTTTTAAATGAATATGTACAATACAAAGAAATACCAAAACAATTAATAGATGTAAACATAGCAAGTGATTATAGCAAATTAGAAAAAATGTTAGATTTATGTCAAGACGAAGAAAGAGAAAGCATAATAAAGAAAACAATAGCAGGAGAAGGAGTGCTAACAGAAATAACAGAAAAATTTAACCCTGCAATGGAATTTACAATAAAAGATTTTTCGTCAATGTTATTTTACTTAGGATACTTAACAATAGTAGAGGAAAGATTAGGGAAAGCAGAATTACAAATACCCAATAATGTAATGAGAGAAATATATTCTTCATATTTTCTAGACAGAATAACTAAAAAAGGAGAACTAAAAGTATCAGAAGAAATATATAATAAAATATTAGAAGAAATAGCATTAGAAGGAAAAATAGATAAAATTGTAGAAGTATTACAAATGTATTTAAATAACCTATCGAACAGAGATTTTCAAAACTTTGATGAAAAATATGTTAAATTAATATTTTACTGTATAGCAATGAATTTAAAAATATACTCCGTAAAATCAGAAATGGAAGTAAACAGAAAATATCCAGATATATTAATGGTACCAAGAGAAAGAGAAAAGGGTTATAATGTAATAATGGTAGAATTTAAATATTTAAAAAAAGGTGAAGAAAAGAAATTAAAAGAAAAACAAAAAGAAGCAAGAGAGCAAATGGAAGAATATTCAAACTTTGAAGATATTAAAGACATAGAAAAATTAAACAAGTATACAATTGTAACAGTAGTAGATAAAATATATTTGGAAAAATTGTAAAAAATATTAGAAATGCAATGAAAAATTAATATCTACTATAATATTATAACAGTAAAAATGTTAAGAAAAAATAAATTTAGTAAGATATAATTAGAAAAAACGAAGGAAATTTTAAAGGTTGAAAAACAATTAAAATTTTGGCGTTGTCAATCTTCATTCTAAATTTAATCAACGTACAAATTAGTACGCCTCATAAATTTAAAATTCGTTTTCCTAGCCAAAATTTAATTCTTTTCCAACCAAATTTATGCCTTGAGGAAGGAATGTGAACAAAAATGGATTGGAATAGAGAAATATTACAAAAGCCACAATGGAAGGAAGAAATTACAAACAGAGAGCAAAAAGAAAGAGTAGCAAAAATAATTGCGGAGAAAGTGCAAGAAGGAGATGTTATAGGTTTTGGATCTGGTTCTACATCATATTTAGCAGCAATAGAAATTGCAAATAAAATTCAAACAGAAAATATAAAAATTACTGCAATACCAACTTCATATGAAATAGAAATGCTATGCACATATTTAGGGATACCAACTGCGTCACTTGAAAACAAGAAACCAGATTGGTGTTTTGATGGTGCAGATGAAGTAGACAATGATAACTGGATGATAAAAGGTAGAGGTGCTGCCATGTTTAATGAAAAGTTAAACATTAAATCGGCAGGCAAAATATACATATTAATTGATGAATCTAAAAGAGTAAATAAATTAGGAGAAAAATTTCCAATACCAGTTGAAGTAAATCCAAATGCCTTAAACTATGTAAAACAAGAGATTAGCAATATGGGAGTAACAAGCATAGAACTAAGAATGGCACTTAAAAAAGATGGACCTGTTATAACACAAAATGGAAACTTAATTTTAGATGTTAGATTTAATGATATAGACTATATGTTAGAGAAGAAGTTAAAAGAAATAACAGGAGTTATAGAAACAGGGTTATTTATTGGATATAATGTAGAGGTAATTTCATAAAAAATGTATTGCAAATAAAAATATGTTATGTTAGAATAAAGAAGTAAAAAGAAACGCAAAGGAGAGAAGTAAAATTATGCTAAGCCTTAAAAGCCTTGATACTCTAGAGAGAGAGAGAGCTTAACTTTAGTAAACGAAGATAAAGCTTATTTAGCATACAAAA
Organism: uncultured Clostridia bacterium; assembly: GCA_944387395.1. Classification (GTDB taxonomy): domain Bacteria; phylum Bacillota; class Clostridia; order TANB77; family CAG-508; genus CAG-245. Next base: position 15,141 of record CALXEU010000049.1, read on the forward strand.
AATTTACTCTTCAAGAAATAAATAAAAAATTTTTAAAGATAGAAATGTTATAAAAATATAACACTTCTGTCTTTTTTGCGTTTAAAAAAGCTAACTCATACCTAAAATGAGAAAATTAAATGAAAGGAAGAAAAAACAATGGAAAACAAGAGAAAAACAAAAAGTCAAATGAAAGGAATAACACTAATAGCATTAGTTGTTACGATAGTTATTTTGCTAATACTTGCAGGAGTAAGTATTAATTTAGTATTAGGTCCAAATGGGCTAATAAGTAAGGCACAGGAGGCTGCATTAAAGACAGAAGAGGCAGAAAAAAATGAAGAAAATATTTTGAATGGTTATGAAGATATAATAAATGAATACGTAGGAATTGATTGGGATACTGTATTAGCTAATGCTGAAATGCATCCAGACCAAAAAAACAGTACAGCAATAGGAGTTGGAACAGATGGAAGACCAGTGAACATGGATTTATGGATATATAGCGTATATGATAATGGATATGCATTAAATAGTTCTGAAGTATTATCAGGTAGTATACAAAATGCAAGTTATGATAATTATAATATAGAAACAGATCCTACAAAAGAAGGCTATGGAAAAATACAAGGAACTATACCAACATATATTAGTGAAGATAATGGAGAAAGTTGGAAAACAGTAGTAAATTTAAATAGGACTTTTTATCATTGTACTAATTTAATTTCAATGCCTGAAATTCCAACAACTGTAGTAGAACTAGTGGGTACTTTTATGGGGTGTACATCTTTACAAAATGTAACAACTATTCCAAATAGTGTAACAAATATGCAAAGTACTTTTTATAATTGTACTTCTTTAAAAGAAATTAAACAACTTCCTAATAATTTGATAAATATGAAACAAACATTTTATGGATGTACTTCTTTACAAGATATTTGTGAAATACCAGATAGTGTGACTAATATGTATGCAACTTTTAGAGATTGTGTATCACTTAGTGAAGTTAATATTACAATTCCTGCAGATGTAACTAATATAAGACATTTATTTAATGGTTGTACTCACCTATATGGAAATATAAACATATTAGCAAATTTATCTTTAGAAAAAGAAGAAGATGGATTCTATTCTTATGATGGTTGGCTATTCAATACTGCTACAGAAACTTCAGAAATATTATTTTTGGGTCCACCTGAAAATAAAACTTTAATTGAACAAATAAAACCCAATAATGACAATATAAAAGGAACCTGGGAATAATTGTGGAATTAAAACATAGAGAAATTTCTAATGTATCATATTCCTGTGTTATGAGAAAATTAAAATAAGAAATTCAATTATGAGTTTCTTATTTTTCATTGTTATTCAAATATGAAAACAATAAAATAATGCACTAAACTGCGTACGCAGTGGTAGTAAATTGAAAAATATATCTTAAAATAAAAATAGAATAAATGCAGGAGTAAGTATTAATCTAGTATTAGGACCAAATGGACTAATAAGCAAAGCTCAGGAGGCAGCATTAAAAACAGAGGAAGCTCAAGAAAAAGAAGGAATAGAGATGGCTATAACATCAAGTAAAATGGAAGATGTTAATACACTAGAAATATCTAAAGATAGTTTAGAAAACGCACTAAGAGAACAATTTGGAAACAACAAGGATTTTACAGTAACAGATAATGGAGACGGAAGTTTCTTAATAAATATGAATGACACACAAAGAAGTTACTATGTAGAAAGCACAGGAGACATAATAGATGAAAGTAGTATGATAGAAATAGGAACAGCAGAAGAACTAAAGGCATTTAGAGATGATGTTAATAGTGGAAATACCTATGAAGGAAAATATGTAAAATTAACTAATGATATAACATTAGATATAGAAGAAGAATGGGAGCCAATAGGACTATATTTAAATGATAATGCTAATCCTTATGATGAATCTAATATACCTTTTAAAGGAACATTTGATGGCAGAAATCATGAAATTGATGGAATGTATATAAATACAACTAATAAAGCACAAGGTTTATTCGGACTTATAAATAATGGAAAAGTAATGAATGTCAATATAGGAAAAAATTGTAGTATAACTGGAGGAAAAGCAACAGCAGGAGTAGTTGGATATGCTTATAATAATAGTGTAATTAGTAATTGCTCTAACGATACAAATATAAATGTAGCATTTGGAGGAAGTATCGTAGGATGTGCAAAAGCTAATACAACTATAAAAAACTGTTATAATACGGGTAAAATTATTGGAACAAGCGATATGATAGGAGGAATAGTTGGATATTCTAATCAGGATTCTATTATAAAAGAATGTCATAATGAAGGTATAGTAACAGGAAATAAGAATGTTGGAGGAATCATTGGATTAACTTTGGAGACTATATTCATAAAAAATTGTTATAATGAAGGAAATATCACAGGGAAATCTAGTATAGGTGGAATATGTGGTAATTTAAGCATGCAAGGAGAGATAAAAGAATGTTATAACACAGGAATAATAGAGGCAACAGATAAGAATACAAGTGGAAACTCTAATATTGGTGGAATTATTGGATTAAATCAATCTAATATAGAAAATTGTTATAATAGAGGGACGATAACAGGTGCATATGGTAATATTGGAGGAATTATTGGATTAAATAGAGGAACGTTAAAAAATAGCTATAATGAAGGAAGTGTTAATGGAGAAATAGAAGCCAAGGGATGTTTGGTTGGAAATAATAATGAATTTTATTATTCAGAAACAGATACAACATATATTGGAAAAATTCATAACTGCTATTCACTAGAAGGATTATCAGAAAATTTGTATGGAATTAATAATTCAATAATTGGTAACGAATGTTCATTTAAAACTAGTACAGAATTACAAAATCTATACTCAACATTAGGAGAAGCTTTTAAAGCAGATACAGATAATATAAATAATGGATATCCCATACTAAGTTGGCAATAAAACGTAATTAAACAAAAATAAACCTATGAAAAAGTAAAATTTTTATAGGTTTATTTTTGTGCATATACAAGGTTTTAAAATATAAAAGAAATTATATGTAAATTCTTGAAAATAAAGGCACATTAATATATAATACAGTAAAATTAAATTTTCTTAAAAATAATGAAAGGAATAAAATGAAGAGATTACTTTTTTCAGCTGTTTCATTAGAAACTGGTGGAATAGAAAAAGCACTAGTAACACTATTAAATTATTTATCTCATCAAAGATCAAATGGTAAAAGTAAATATGAAATTACACTAGTATTAGAAAAAAAAGAAGGAATTTTTCTAAATGAACTAAACAAAAACATAAAAATCTTAGAATACAGGCCAAGTAATAACAAAATTGTATTAATTAGAAAGTTTATAAACTTTTTTAAAAGACTAAAATTTAAATCAAAGTACAAAAATAAATTTGACTTTGCCTGCTCGTATGCTACATACTCTTTGCCTGCATCATTTGTTGCAAGAGAAGCCTCAGAAAACACTTGCCTGTGGGTACACAGCGAATATATGTCCATGCTAAAAAACAATGAAAAAGAATATATAAATTTCTTTGAAAAGCTACACATACAAGATTTTAAAAAAATAGTTTTTGTATCAAATAACAGCAGAGAAATATTTATAAATACATTTAAAAAAATAGAAAGTATAAAACAAGAATACAAAAACATAGAAGAAAAAACAGAAGTAATACATAATCTAATTAATTATACAGAAATAGTTACTAAATCAAACGAAAAAGTAGAAGATGTAAATAAAAGAGAAATATATACATTCTTACATGTCGGAAGGCAAACTGAAGAAGATAAAAAAATAACTAGAATATTAAAATCTGCGCAAAAATTGAAGGAAGATGGATATAAGTTTAGAATACTACTAGTAGGAAAAGGAAAAAATACGGAAGACTATAAAAAAGAAGCAAAAAATTTAAATATAGAAAATGAGGTAATATTTTTAGGTCAAAAGAAAAATCCATACCCATATTTCAAATTATCTAATTGTCTAATATTAACATCAGAATACGAAGGGTTCCCAGTAGTATATACAGAAGCATTTATTTTAGAACTACCAATAATAACGACAGATGTATCTGATGCAAAAACAGAAATAGAGGGAAAATACGGAATAGTAGTTGAAAAAAACATAAATTCAATATATAATGCAATGAAAGAAGCTATAGAAAAAGGAATAACTATAAAAGAAAAATTTGATTATAAAAGATATAATATGGAAATAATAGAAAAAATTACAAAGTTAATAAATAACTAGATATGGAGGAATTTTAGTGAAGAAAATTATACACTATTGTTGGTTTGGAGGAAAAAAAATACCGAACTCAGTAAAAAAATGCATAAAAACCTGGAAAAAATATTTACCAGACTATGAAATAAAAGAATGGAACGAAGAAAATTTTGATATTAATGTATGCCCATTTGTAAAAGAAGCATATGAAAATAAAAAGTGGGCAATGGTAAGTGATTATGCAAGAATATATGCATTATATCAAGATGGAGGAATATATCTAGATACAGATGTAAAAATACTTAAAAATATTTCAAATATAACCGACAAAGAAATGTTTATGGGATATGAAGATAGTGGTTATGTAGGAACTGCCGTTATTGGTGTAAAAAATCCAGGAAGCAAATACATGAAGCAAATATTAGACTTTTACAATAATTTAGAACATTTCTATGTAGAAAGTATAAGCAACTACACAAATCCAATTATAATAACAAAAATATTAAATCAATATGAAGCAAAAAAAGATGAAGATAATATTACTATAATTGATAACGACATATACATATACCCTAGAGAATACTTTTACCCACTAAGTTATAACTATGCAGAAAAAGTATTTACAAAGAATACTTGCATGGTACATTTATTTAAAGGCACATGGACTAGTAGAGGAGAAAAAAGAACAATTATAATTTATAGAAAATTTGGTTTAAAACTGGGGGCAGTTATAAATTCGATTATAAATTTTGTTTTCAATATAAAAAATAAAATAATAAACAAGCTAAGAAAATGGTTTAATGCGCTTGCAATGCAGTATTCTATTCACATAAATAGAAATAAAAGAATAAAGAAAATAAGAGAAGAATTATCAAAACAAAAAACAAACTATGTAGCAATATGTCATCCAGATTGGATTGGAGTAAAAAATGCAACTAAATATACATTTGGAAATGAGATATTAGTAGTAAGAGAACAATACACAGAAAAAGAAGCAAGAATGATAGCTCAAGAGATAATAGATGCAGGAAAGAAACTGGTTATATTTAATGCATTTGCAAACGGATGGGAAAAAATAGTTCTAGCACTTAAAGAAATAAATCCAAAAGTAAAAATAAAAATATTAATACATGGAGGAAATGCGTTACTTGCTGAACCATATGACTGGAATGTACACAACATGATGTTAGACTTATATGGAAAAGGAAAAGTAGACGAATTAGGATTTGTTAAAAAGAGCTTATATGAATTTTATAAAGCAAAAGGATACAATGCTAGTTTCTTGATGAATGATGTTATTATAGAAAACAAAGAACAGTACATGCCAATATCAAAAAGTAGAGATTTCATTAAGATAGGACTATATGCATCTGGAGATAGATGGGTAAAAAATACATATAATCAAATAAGTGCAATAAGTCTAATAAAAAATGTAAAATTAGATTGTGTACCAATAAATGAGAAAATTTCTACACTTGCAAGACTATATGACGTAAATTTAACTGGACAAAATAAAAATATACCAAAAGAAGAACTATATAAAAGAATGGCTGATAATGACATAAATGTATATGTAACATTTACAGAATGTGCACCATTAATACCATTAGAAAGTTTAGAATTAGGAACTGTATGTATTACAGGAGACAATCATCACTACTTTACAGGAACCGAACTTGAAAAGTATCTAATTGTAAACAAAGAAGATGACATAATGGAAATATATAACAAAATTAATTATGCACTAGAAAACAGAAAAAAAATATTAGAATTATATAAGGATTGGAAAAAACAATACTCAGAAAAAGCAAAAGAAAGTATTAAGAAGTTTTTAGAAATATAAAAATATGAAAGGAAGTTTGCCAAGAGGCATACTAAGGAAATAATACAATGAAATCAAACAATAAAACACAAAGAAGTAATGGAATAGAACTTACAGATATTATAATTTTCTTTATAGTTTTTATAATATTTGGAATGGCATTACTTTCATTCTTCCCAGGGCTACTAACTTCTGATAACGTAGATCAAATAAATCAAGCAATAACAAATAGCTATGTAAATGCACATCCAGTGCTACACTCGTTTATAATTGGAAATCTTACCAAGCTATCTGGTATATGGGTTCCAGCTCTTTTCCAAATATTAATATTTGCAATAGGCTGGACATATTGTTGCAAGGTTGCAAGAAAATATAACGATTCAGGAAGTAACAAAATATTTCAAATAATAGCAACACTTGCAATCTCAGTAATACCACTAAACTTTCTGTATTCAATTACATTGTGGAAAGACATTCTTTACTCATATTCCTTCCTGATTTTGCTTGCACAGATTTATATAGGAGTAAAAGAAAACTACAAATACACTATTCCACAAATGATACTTATAGCTATTTCAACTATTTCAATTATGAAACTTAGACACAATGGAGTTCCAATTGGATTACTTATGTTTGCAATTCTACTTGTTTTAAACTTTATATTCAATAAAAAGTGGAAACAGAGTGTTTGTATGCTAATTACATTCATAGTAACATTTATAGTATTCTCAATACCAGGTTGGACAATAAACATAACAAATACTGGAGGAACAGAAGTAGGAGGAGTTTTAGATTCTACAAAAATATACTGTATGGGAGCATTGCTAAATTCAGATATAGAATTCGAAGTAGAAGATTTAGAATTTTTAGATTCTATTTTTGACATAAATGACTGGAAAAACTTATATTCACCATATGATGGAACATCAATTTTATTTAATACTAACTTAAATAAAGAAGTGCTAGAAACAGAAGAAGGAGCAGAAAGATTTAACGAGATATTTATAAAATATGCAAAGCAAAAACCAGGAACTATTATAGTGCACTTCATAAAAGTAAATTCAATTTGGTGGAGTATTAAGGAACATGGAGCAATGCACAGCATAATTATAAACAACGGTTCTGTCTCAGAAATGTCAAATGGTATATACGATAACCATCCTATATGGTGGAAAGGAAACGATAAACTAGGAAATTATGCAATAAACACATTGTCTACGAAAGTAGTATATAACATTATGTATAGACCTGCTGTAGCAATATGGGTTTCGCTTATCACAATTGTCGCAGTATGTATCAAGGAAAGAAAAAAAGGATATTTACTTATTTTGTTACCAATGATATTAAATATAGGAACATATGTATTTTTAATGTCATCTCAAGATCAAAGATATTTCTATCCTTGTTTTATGACTGAATATATATCAATAATTATATTTGCAAGTACATTTATAAAAAATGAAAAAATGAGAAATGTTAAAATAAATAAAAACATAAATAAGGAAAATCCAAAAACACTAATAATAATACCTGCATACAATGAATCGGAATCTATAGAAAAAACAGTAAATAGTGTATATGATGAACAGATAGAAAATTGTGATGTTATAGTTATAAATGACGGTTCAAAAGATAACACTTTAGAAGTAGCTAAAAGAACAAACGCCAGAGTAATAGATCTACCAAACAATTTAGGCATAGGTGGGGCTGTACAAACTGGATACTTATATGCTCTAGAAAATGATTATGATATAGCAATTCAGATAGATGGAGATGGACAACATAATACAAAATATATAAGAAATGTAATAGAACAAATAAAAGAAGGAAATGACTTAGTTATAGGATCTAGATTTGTTGAAAAAACAAACTACAATCAAACATTTATGAGAATGCTTGGAAACAACATAATTTCATTTACCATTAAACTCCTAACTGGTAGAAAAATTTGTGACACTACTTCTGGATATAGAGGAGCAAATAAAAATATAATAGAAGAATTTGCAAAATCATATCCATATGATTATCCAGAGCCTTGTACAAATATGAGAATATTAAAAGAAGGATATAAAGTAAAAGAAATACCTGTAATGATGAAAAACAGAGAAACAGGAGTATCTTCTATATCTCCATCAAAAGCAGCTATATATATGATAAAAGTTACGCTAGCGATACTACTAATGGGATTAAAATATTAAAGGAGGCAGCATATGATATATTATTTTGCAATAGTTTTTTCAGTTTTCTTCATAGCATTTATAATAAGTTTGGTAAAAAAGGACAAGTTAGACGAAAAATATTCTATATTATTATTATTATTTAGCATAGTAATACTAATTGTATCTATTTATCCAAAAATAATTACAATCGTAGCAAATGAGTTTAGTGTATATTATCCACCATCATTACTCCTATTGTTTGCTATACTAATATTAGGAGCATATGTTTTGCATATAACAATAGTTATAACAAAACAAAATAAAATGATTGTTAAGCTAACACAACAGACAGGAATTTTAAAACAAAGAATAGAAGAATTAGAGGACGAAGAACCAAAAAATAAAACAAAAAACGCGTAAAGAAAGAGTAAATAAAATGCAAGAATTTAAAAACCATACATTTGCAATATGTGCATATAAAGAATCAGAGTATTTAGAAGAATGTGTAAAATCCGTATTAAACCAAACAGTAAAAAGTAATGTAATAATAACAACTTCAACACCCAATGATTATATAGAAGAAATTGCCAGAAAATATAATATAAAATTATTTGTAAATTATGGAGAAACAGGGATTGGACAAGACTGGAATTTTGCTGTTAGTAAAACAAAAACGGACTATGTAACAATTGCACATCAAGATGATATATATAATGAAAATTATTTAGAAAAAATTGTAGAATACTTAAATACAGGCAAAGATTTTATAATTGCCTTTGGAGATTACAGAGAAATAAAAAATGGAAAAGTAATAGATTTAACAAAAAATTTAAAGATAAAAAAACTATTACTTTCTCCTTTAAAAAAGAATAATGATAAAACTTGGGCTAAGAATTTTGCATTAAAATTTGGAACAGCAATTTGTTGCCCATGTGTAACATTAAACACTAAAATTGTAGGAAAAACTCCATATTTAACAAACATGAAGTGTGACTTAGATTGGGAAACTTGGTATGAGTTTTCAAAACTAGATGGAGCTTTTCTATACATAAATGAAGAATTAATGAAACATAGAATACATGAAAATTCAGAAACTTCAAATCTTATAGAAAATAACGTAAGATTAGAAGAAGATTATGAAATGTTTAAAAGATTTTGGCCAAAGCCAATAGCAAAAATACTTATGCATTTTTACAAAGGAGCAATAAAAACGAATAGTAATGGATAATAAAAAAAGTTTTAGAAGTAATTTTATATGGAACATACTAGGAACTGGTCTAAATGCATTCAATTCATTATTTCTATTAATTGCAGTAACACGAATTAATGGAATAAACGATGCTGGTATATTTTCAATAGCTTTTTCTACTGCATGTATTTTATATGTAATAGGTACTTATGCAGGAAGAGTATTTCAGGTAACAGATAATGATAAGTCAATAACAAATATGGACTATGTAGCAAATAGATTAATTACATGTGTACTAATGGTTATTTGTGTGTTTGGATTTGTTTTAATAAAACAATATGATTCTTACAAGGCTGGAATATTTATATTATTAGCTATATTCAAATGTTTAGAAGCATTTAGTGATGTTCTTTATGGAGTACTGCAAAAAAACGATTTACTAAACAAAGTAGGAAAATCCTATTTTATAAAGGGAATACTGAGTATTGCAACATTTGTTATAGTTGACGCAATAACAAAAAATATATTTATATCATGCATATCAATGATTATAATCTGGATATGTATCATTATATTCTACGATATAAAATATACTAAAGATTTGCTAGAGGTAGAAAATAAACCAAGAATAGAAAATATAATAAAAATATTTAAAACAGGCTTTTTTATATTTGCAATAACATTTTTAGGACTATATATACTAAATGCTTCAAAATATGCAATTGATAATTTTTTAACCGAAGACATACAAGCAATTTATGGAATAATAATAATGCCTGCAACAGTTATGGCATTAGTAGGACAATTTTTAATACATCCATATTTAAATGAGATAACTAGACTTACATATGAAAAAAGAATAAAAGAACTTAATAAATTAGTATTAAAAATAATAATTTGTTTAGTAGGTTTTGGAGCATTTGCTTCAATTCTAGCGTATTTCTTAGGAGTACCAGTACTTGGATTTGTATATGGAATAGATTTAGTCGGTTATGAATTTGCATTACTTACAATAATTATAGGAGCAACATTATATAATATAGGAATAATTTATTCTTCTGTATTAATTGTTATTAGAAAAACTTTTATACAGTTTATAATTTATATAGTTGTTTCTGTTGCCTCATTAATATCAGCAAACATATTAACCAAAAATGTAGGAATAAATGGAGCAATATTTGCTTACTTTATAGTAATGCTTATCTATTTTTTTATATATTTGATAAGTACAAATATAATCCTAAAAAAATTAAATAATTCTAAAGTTAAATAAAAAGGAAAAATCTATGAGCTTAGAAGAAAAAGAAAGAGTATCTGTAATAATACCCGTATATAATTCAGAAGAATATATTGGAAGATGCTTAGATAGTGTAATTAATCAGACATATAAAAATATAGAAATCCTTGCTTTTAATGATGGGTCAAAAGATAATTCATTAAAAATATTAAATGAGTATCAAGCAAAATATCCCAATGTTATTAAAGTAATAAATCAAGAAAATCAAGGAGTTGCTAAAACAAGAAATGATGGAATAAAAAAAGCAACAGGCAAATATGTAATGTTTATTGATAATGATGATTATATTAATACAAATTATATAGAAACATTTGTAAAAGAAGCGGAAAAAGAAGATTTAGATATTATACTTGGTGGCTATAAAAGAGTAAATTCGGAAGGTAAAACTTTAAGAGAAGTAAAATTAGAAAATACGGAATGGTCAAAACTTGTTATAATGGCTCCCTGGGCAAAGATATATAAAAAAGAGTATATAATAGAAAAAGACATACAGTTTTTAGATAACAATATAGGCGAAGATGTTTACTTTAATTTGCAAGCAATGTTTTTAACAGATAAGATTAAAATAATAGACTATGTTGGATATAACTGGTTTTTTAATGAAAAAAGTGTATCTAATACTATTCAGAAGAATTTAGATAAAATTAATGTATTCAATTTACTTGATAACTGTTACAATACATTAAAATCTAAAGAAGTACTAAAAAATAACAACAATATAATTGAGATGTTTTTCTTAAGATATTTAATATGGTTTTTATTATTTTCTACTAAAGGAGCATCAAAGCAGGAGATAATTACTATATATAATAAGTTATTTAAATGGTTAGGAGATAGATTTCCAAATTACAAAAAAAATAAATATATATCGCTTACAAAACCAAAGGGTGAAAGTCCTATAATAAGAACACTAATATATACGTTTATGATATTACAGAAAATAAGAATGGATAAAATATTTATCATTATATGGAGTAAAATAGGAAGAAAATAAATATAGAAATGGATAAATAATTCTCAATAATGTTTTAGAAAAAATATTATTGAGAATTATAGCTTGTAGCCAAAAAAGGAAGGAGACTTTATATTTGAAAATTTCTATAATTATACCAGTTTATAATGGAGAGAAATATTTATCTAGATGTTTAGATAGTATAATAAATCAAACATATACAAATTTTGAAATAATAGCAATTAATGATGGTTCAACTGATAATTCAAAACAAATTCTAGAAGAATATGCTAATAAATACAAAAGTTTTTTTAAGTATATAGAACAATCTAATTCAGGAATTGCCATTACCAGAAATAACGGATTGAAAATGGTAACAGGAGAATATATAACATTTATGGATGATGACGATTTTTTAGATTTAGATTATTTTGAAACATATATGAAATATGCTAATGAGTATAATTTAGATGTTATAGTTGGAGGATTTAAAAGACCTAATAGTAGTGGGAAGATAATAAAAAAAGTTAATTTACCAACTGGAGAAAAAGAATCTAAATGGGCTAAGTTTAGATATCTAACTCCATGGGCTAAAATATATAAAACAAGCTATATTAATGAAAATAATATAAAATTCTTAGATATAAATGTGGGGGAAGATTTATATTTTGAATTACAAGCTTTGCTTATGACTGACAAAATAAAAGTTATAGATTATGCAGGATATAACTGGTTTTATAACGAAAAAAGTGTGTCAAATACAATTCACAAAAATATTAGACAAGTAGATTTTTATAGATTATTAAATGAGAATTATAACATTTTGAGGCAAAGAAATTTGTTAGAAAAGAACTATGATTATATAGAAACTTACTTTTTCATATTTTCAAATTGGTTTCTAATGTATTCTACTAAAAAAATGCCATATAAAATTATTTGTGAAGAATATAACAAACTAAATTTATGGCTATTAGAACATTTTCCAAACTTCAAGAAAAATAAATTTATTAGAATAGGAAATCTAAAGGGAGAGGAGCGAGTAAATCAAATTGCATATTTTATAATAATGTGCGGATATAAATTACACTTTGGTAAACAACTTGTATGGCTATATAGTAAAATATAAGAAATTTACTAGAAAGCATTTCCATTGATTATGTAAACACCCAAATGCTATAATATTACTTGTAGATAGAATTCTACAAAAATATTATAGGAGGATAACGCATGGGAAGATTTAAGAAAATACTGTCTATTATTCTAATGACTGTATTAATACAATCTTTTATTGGAGTTAACTTTGTTTCTTTAGCAAGTAGTACATATAATCAAACTATGGCTACTGCTAATTCAAGTAACAACAACGGGATTGACGAATTCCCTGAGAGCTATCAAACATTACTTAGAAAATTAGTATCGAGTACAGGACGTACAAATTGGAAATTCATAGCTTTTAATACAGACATAGAATGGAAGGAACTAATAGAAAACGAAACAGATTGTTTGCATAATACAATATATAAAAGTCCTACTTCACCATATCCAGATTCTTGGTATGATGAATGTGGAAATAGGGGAGATGTAAATTTCTATTGTGCATCTGAAGAAATAATTAGTTATTATTTAGATCCAAGAAACTTCTTAACAGAGATTACGATATTTCAATTTTTAGATTTATCTAACAATCAAAAAGCATCACTTGCACAAATTCAATCGGCAGTGAAAGGTACATATTTAGAAGGAAATGTAAATGGAGATTCTTATGCACAAATGATATATGATGCAGCAGAAGCATCTGGAGAAAGTGCTTTTAGTATAATTGTAAGAATATTTCAAGAGCTAGGAAGAGGAACAAGCCTGCCACATAATATTTCAGGAAAAGATAGTAAGTATCCGGGAGTATATAATTTCTTTAATTATGGTGCAACAGATGGAGATGGAAGCTTAGAAAGAGCACTTGCTTATGCACAAAATGCTGGATGGACATCTGCAAGAAAAGCATTAATAGAAGGTGCAAAATTAATATCTAATAACTACACAAAAGCAGGACAAGTTAATAAGTATTTATACAAATTTGACGTTGTTGGGACAACTAAAAGCCAGTTATATAGACATCAATACATGACTAATGTTGAGGATCCAAATTCACAAGCATATAACTTATATTCTATGTATTCTTCAAACAATTGGTTAAAAAATGATTTAGTATTTGTAATTCCTGTTTATAAAAATATGCCTTCATATGTTAAGCTACCTTCAAAACAAACTGGAGATTTATACTATGTAAGTTCAAATTATACTCCAGTAACTTGGAGAAATGCACCAAACGGAGCAAGTATTGGAACATTAAAAAAAGATACTGTAGTTACGATGTTAGAAGCAAATGTTAATGGATTTGGAAAGATTATGGTAGATGGTAAAATTGGCTATATGTCAATGCAATACTTAACAAAATTAGGAACAACACAGGATGGACAAAAACCATCAGGAGGTGGAACAACAACAAAACCAGGGGAAGAACATTTAGGTGGAGAAAAAGATTCTCAAGCTCTAATATCATATAAAGCTCAAATACAGGATATTGGATGGTCGTCTTGGGCAAGTGATGGAGAAACAATGGGGACGATAGATAAATCAAAGAGATTAGAAACAATTCAAATAGAACTTAAAGAAGAATTAAAACAAAGTGGATTAAAATATAGAGTTCATGTGCAGGATATTGGCTGGATGAGTTGGAGTGCAAATGGAGAAACTGCAGGAACAGTTGGAAAGTCAAAAAGAATAGAGGCAGTTCAAATTGTGCTAGAAAACTCAGAGTTATATGATATTGAGTATAGAGTTTATGTACAAAACATTGGATGGATGAATTGGAGTAAAAACGGAGAAATAGCAGGAACAGTTGGAGCAGCACTAAGAATTGAAGCAATTCAAATCAGACTTGTAGAAAAAACAGCAAATAATAATATAAGTATCAAGTATTCATCTCATGTACAAAATGTTGGATGGACATCATATGTTGAAAACGGTAAAATTTCTGGAACAGAAGGAAAATCATTAAGATTAGAGGGAATTTCAATTAAATTAAGTGGAGCAAACACAACAACATCAAATCTAATCGAATATAGAGTACATGTTCAAGATATAGGATGGATGAACTGGGTACAAGAAGCAGAACTTGCAGGAACAGTTGGAAAAGGAAAAAGAATAGAGGCAATACAAATAAAAGTAAATAGTAAATTAGGAAAAAATATTAAATATAGAGTACATGTACAAGATATTGGATGGACAAAATGGGTATCTAATGGCCAGACTGCTGGAACAGAAGGACAATCAAAACGAATTGAAGCAATTGAGATTAAGTTAGAATAATATTGTATATTAATTAAACCAGAAAGGTCAGCTGAAAAGCTGGCCCTTCTGGTTTCGTTAGCATGAAATAGCCTAAAAATTAAACTCCTAATATTGATTTTTTATGTAATATATAGTAGAATATAAAAAGATTTCATATGAAAGGAGAAAACCACTTATGCAAAGTCAAATAATTACAACAAGCCTTGGTGGAGAACTAATAAGTTATAAACTAAATGGCGAAGAAAGAATACATCAGGGTGCAGACTGTGTAGATGAAAAAGGAAAACCATATTGGAAAAGACACTTTCCCGTACTATTTCCAACAGTTGGAAAACTAAAGCAAAACAAAACTATAATAAATGGAAAAACTTATGAAATGAGCCAACACGGTTTTGCAAGAGACTTAGAATTTGAGCCAGTAACAAAACTAGACAACTTCCATTCATATGTATTAAGAAGCAATCCAAGCACATATGCAAAATATCCTTACGACTTTTCGCTTTATGTTACATACAAAACATACGAGAATGAACTAACTACAATATATAAAGTAGTAAACGAAGGCGATAGCAACATGATTTTTGGAATAGGTGGACATCCAGCATTTAAAATAGATCAAAAAGCATTATTAAATGGTGAATATTATCTAGAGTTCGAACAAGAAGAAGAAAAAGTACATTTTCTATATCTAATAGATGGACTAATAGGAACAGATTATGCTAAAAATATATTAATATATAAAAGAAGAATTCAAATTGATAAAAACACATTTGACAATGATGCCATAATAATAAAAAATATGACTTCACATAAAATAAGCTTAAAACAAAGAACTGGAAATAAAACACTATTAACTATGGATTTTGAAGGATTCCCATATTTAGGAATATGGTCTAAACCAGGGGCACCATTTATATGTATAGAACCATGGTATTCTACTGCAGACACTTTAACAAGTTCTGGAGTATTTGCTCAAAAAAGCAATATGATATCTTTACCACCTAAAAAGGAATTCGAATGTAAATATACTGTAGAGTTTTTTTAATGAAAGTGCATAAGGGAAAATAATATGAAGGAAATAATTATAATACTAATTGGTGTGCTGATAAGCACTGTTGGAGTAGTAATGATTTATGATGCAAGAGCTATTGCTAAAGATAGGTTTAGTTCAAACGAAATAAACGAAACAACAAAAATGTTAAAAATAGTAGGATTTATAGTGGCTCTAATTGGAGCATTAATAATATACTTTTAATTTATAGAAAATTGTATTTTCTATAAATTAAATATAATGCACAGAAAAATTACAAAGCAATTTTTCGCGGCAACAAATCTTATAACGCTTCTTGCTAGACCATAAATTAATGCAGAAAATATAAATTACAAAGAAAAGGTCTAGCAAAGCTAGATTTGTTCTAAAATATAGGAACATGTTATTGCTCCTATAATTTCATTAAAAATGAACACTTCTAAAAAATAGAGGAGGAAAATAAATGTTAGAGGGAAAATTTGAACCAAAAGAGTTTGAGGATAATATTTATAAAAAATGGGAAGAGAAAGGCTATTTTAAGCCTAGTATGGATACAAGAAAGGAATCATATTGTATTGTAATGCCTCCACCAAATGTAACAGGAAAGTTACATATGGGACATGCACTAGATGCTAGTATTCAAGATTTATTAATTAGATACAAAAGAATGAGAGGATATAATACTCTTTGGTTACCTGGAACAGATCATGCAGCATTATCTACAGAAGCAAAAATTGTTGCAAGTTTAAAAGAAGAAGGTCTAAAGAAAACTGATATAACCAGAGAACAATTCCTAGATAGAGCATGGGATTGGACAAAGTTATATGGTGGAACAATAGTAGCTCAGCAAAGAAAACTAGGAGCATCTTGCGACTGGTCTCGTAGTAGATTTACGATGGATAAAGGACTATCTAAAGCAGTAACAGAAGCCTTTAAGCAATTATATAACAAAGGTTATATATATAAAGGAAAGAGAATGATAAATTACTGTACAGGATGTAAAACTTCTATATCAGATGCTGAGATAGAGTATAAAGAAGAAACAACTCATTTATGGTATATTAATTATCAAGTAAAAGGAGAAGATAGATTTTTAACTGTTGCAACAACTAGACCAGAAACTATGTTAGGAGACACTGCAGTAGCTGTAAATCCTAATGATGATAGATATAAGGACTTAATTGGAAAGACATGTATTTTACCAATTATGAATAAAGAAATTCCAATAATAGGAGACAGATTTGTAGAAACAGAGTTTGGTACAGGTGCAGTAAAGGTAACTCCTGCACATGATATGAACGATTACCAAGCAGGTTTAAATCATAACTTACCTGTAATAGAAGTATTTGATGAAGATTTAAAAATGAACGATTTATGTCCAGAATTTGCCAGAATGAATATTTATGAAGCAAGAGAAAAGATAGTCCAAAAGCTAAAAGAATTAGGAAACTTGATAAAAATAGAAGATTATACACACAGTGTTGCAAAATGTGACAGATGCCATAGTACAATTGAACCAAGAATTTCTGACCAATGGTTTGTAAAGATGAGTGAACTTGCAAAGCCCGCAATCGAAGCAGTAAAAAATGGAGAAGTTAAATTTGTTCCAGAAAGATATAGTAAAACATATTTCAATTGGATGGAAAATTTAAAAGATTGGTGTATATCACGTCAAATTTGGTGGGGACATCAAATTCCTGTATATTACTGTGATAAATGTGGTCATATAGAGGTAGGAGATGGTATGCCAGATAAATGTTCAAAATGCGGTGGCAATACCTTTACCCAAGATACAGACACGCTAGATACATGGTTTAGTTCAGCATTGTGGCCATTTTCAACACTTGGTTGGCCAGATAAAAATTCAGAAGACCTAAAAACATTTTATCCAACAAATACTCTAGTTACTGGATATGATATAATCCAAAGCTGGGTATCTAGAATGATATTCTCTGGACTTGAATACATGGGCGAAAAACCATTTGAAAATGTTGTAATCCATGGAATTGTAAGAGATAGTCAAGGAAGAAAAATGTCTAAGAGTTTAGGTAATGGTATAGATCCAATAGAGATAATAGAAAGATATGGAACAGATGCCTTAAGATTTTCTCTAATAATGGGAATTACACCAGGAAATGACATAAGATATATTCCAGAAAAACTAGAAAGTGCATCAAACTTTGCAAATAAATTATGGAATGCATCAAAATTTGTATTAATGAATATAGATAAAGAACAAATTAAAGTAAATAGTGAAATAAATGTAGAAGACTTAATGTATGAAGATAAGTGGATTTTATCTAAATTAAATACTTTAATTGAAGAAATAAATACAAATATAGATAATTTCGATTTAGGTGTATATGCTCAAAAAATTTATGATTTTATATGGAATGAATTTTGTGATTGGTATATAGAAATGGTAAAACCAAGATTATATAACAAAGGTCTAAATAAAGAAAATGATAAAAAGTCAAGTATAACTGCACAAAAAGTGTTAAACAAAGTTCTTTGCGATATATTAAAACTATTACATCCAATAATGCCATTTATTACTGAAAGAATATATCAAGAACTATGTAATAATGATGAAAGCATAATGATTTCATCTTGGCCAGTTGCAGATAGTAAATATGCGTTTAAAGAAGAGGAAAATTATATAGAAGAATTAAAAAATATAATTGGACAAATAAGAAATGCAAGAACGGAAATGAATGTTCATCCATCAAAAAAATCAGATTTAATCTTTGTAACAACAGAGTCTGAATTTGAGAAAACAATTCTAGATTCAAAATTATGGATTGAAAAACTTGGATTTTCAGACAATATATTAGTACAAAAAGATGAAAAAGATATTCCTACAAAAGCCGTATCTGCTTTAGCAAATGGCATAAAAGTGTTTATTCCATTTGAAGAACTAATAAATATAGAAGAAGAAAGAGCAAAGTTACAAACAGAAAGGAAAAAGTTAGAGGCAGAGGTACAAAGAAGCACAAAAATGCTTTCAAATCCTGGATTTTTAAATAAGGCTCCTGCTGAAAAAGTAGAAGAAGAAAAACAAAAAATGAAGAAATATCAAGATATGCTAAAAGATACTATAACAAGATTAGAACAATTATAAATAAAAAATCAACCGGGAGTCCAATGGGCTCCCGGTCTTTTGGATTACTGCTTTTACATCTGCTTAAGCTCCTTTTCGAGCTTATCAGCTTCCCGGAGTAAGAACTCGCTCAGCATGTCCTTCTCTTCCTTACATGCTTCTGCTCTCTCGCGAAGACGAGCAATCCTTTCCCTCATCAGAAGGATTGAACTTTTTCTCTGGAGCTTACCCAAAAGGTCCAAGTTCAAAAGCATGCTGGGGTGGCCACAAATTACCACCTTTTTGGAATTGGGCACACTGTTCATCAAAGGATGAGCAGCACTTACGACCTCAGGCAGAGAGTTTGCGTACTGGAGGAACTCTTGAGCCGAATCCTCTTTCGAGAATTCAAAAACATGAGTATTCACTCGTGCAGTAGTCCGGTTAGTAGTCATAAACATGACTCCTTTCAAAAATTTTTTCAAGTGTGAAACACCTGTTAATATATATATTATAATACTAAAACTTTGATATGTCAATGTATTTGAACGAATTTACATAAAATAAAAACTAAAAAGAAGAAAAATGTAATAAATTTATATAAAAAAGCCGCCCCGGCTCAAGTAGAGCAGGTGCGGCAGAGCGTTTATTTCCCTAAAATTTCCTCCTTTTCGGATTTTAACAGGTAGTCTGGATTAAACCAGGAACCTGGAACCAATCCAGATCCCCTACACCGAGGGCAAGTTGCTAATGTTGCTACAGATTTGCGAGAACCCGGTCTAGCTGGTTTAACACCTACTAGAACCCGTTTCAGACCCTCACAGGCCCTGCACTTTACCATTTCAGTATTCGGCATAGTAATACACTCCTTTTTCAAAATGTTCATACAAACAATTGTATTATATACATTTTAGCACGTTCTAGAAAAAAATTCAACATATAGAAAAATATAAAAATGTTGATTATTTCAACGTTTTAGTGTATTATATTTTATAAACATTTAAAGAGATAACTAATGTATTCTGTTGAAAGGGGAGAAGTATAATTGGAAAAAGATGAAATAATAGAAGAACAACTTTCAAGAACTGAGTTATTGATTGGAAAAGAGAAAGTAGAAAAATTAAGAAAAGCAAAAGTTGCAGTATTTGGTATAGGTGGAGTTGGATCATATGTTGTAGAAGCATTATGTAGAAGTGGAATAGAAAATTTTATTTTAGTTGATAAAGACGTTGTAGATTTAAGTAATCTAAATAGACAAATAATTGCAACAAGAAAAACAATAGGAAAATCAAAAGTAGAAGTAAGTAAAGAAAGAATATTAGAAATAAACCCTAATGCTAAGGTAGAAACAATAAAAGAATTTTTTTCTACAAATAGTAAAGATTTATTTGATAACTGGATTTCATATGTAATTGATTGTGTAGATACTGTAACTGCAAAAATAGAACTAGTTGTAAGAGCAAAAAAGTTAAACGTGCCTATTATATCTTGTATGGGAACTGGAAATAAACTTGATCCTACTAAATTTGAAGTAACAGATATTTACAAAACATCAGTATGTCCTCTTGCAAAGGTAATGAGAAAAGAACTTCGTGCAAGAAATATAAATAGCTTAAAGGTAGTGTATTCAAAGGAAGAACCAATAAATCTATATAATAAACCTAAAAAAGGAGAAAAACAAATTCCAGGTAGTATTTCATTTTTACCATCAGTAGCAGGATTAATAATAGCAGGAGAGGTAATTAAAGATATAATAAAATAATATTATTCTTTAAAATAATAGTTGATAAATTCAAAAAAAAGTAGTAATATATATGCAAGTTCTTAAAAGATAAAGAAAGGAAACAAATATAATGAGATACACAGAACAAGAAAGCGGAACAAATCCTGTAATTATTAAAGTAATAGGAGTTGGAGGAGCAGGAAACAATGCTATAAATAGAATGATTGAGGAAGGAATAAAAAATGTTCAATTTATAGCCATAAACACAGAAGAACAAATATTAAAACAATCAAAAGCAGACTTTCAAATGAGTATTGGAAAGAATACAACAAAAGGGCTTGGTGCAGGAGCAAATCCAGTATTAGGAGAAATGGCTGCAAGAGAAGATGAAGAAAATATAAAGAAAATATTAAAAGGAGCAGACATGGTGTTTGTAACAGCTGGTATGGGTGGAGGAACAGGCACAGGAGCAGCTCCAGTTATATGTGAAATTGCAAAAAGTATGGGAATACTAACAGTTGGAATTGTTACAAAGCCATTCATTTTCGAAGGAAAAAGAAGAAGAGATAATGCAATAAATGGAATTACAAGAATGAAACAAAATGTAGATGCATTAATAGTTGTAGAAAATAACAACCTATTAAAAGCAGTACCAAAGGGAACAACAATGGTACAAGCATTTAGTGAAGCAGACGGAATATTAAAAAAAGGTGTACAAGGAATTACAGACTTAATAACAATCCCTGGATTTATTAACATAGACTTTGCAGATGTTAAAACTATAATGAAAGATAGTGGAATTGCGCACATGGGAATAGGCCTTGCAGAAGGAGACCAAAGAGCATTGGATGCAGCAATTTCAGCAATGGATAGCCCACTATTAGAAACATCTGTAAGAGGAGCAAAAGGACTTATTGTAAACGTAACAGGAGGAATGGACTTAGGACTAAGTGAAGTCAGCACAGCAGTAAATTACATAAAAGAATTCTTAGATCCAGATGCAAACATAATCTTTGGTACAATTGTTGACGAGAGAATACAAGATGCAGTAATGGTTACAGTAGTTGCAACAGGAATAGAAGAAAATGTTGAACAAAAAGTAATTAAATATAAAATATAAAAATCAAAAATAGACTTGTATTTTAATACAAAATGTGGTAAATTATTAATATTAACTAAATAGAAACTAAAAATGAAGATAAGGACACGATAAATAAATTAAAATTTTACAGAGAGCTAAGTATGGTGAAAATTAGCAAATTGTATTTATTTACCATCACCTTTGAATTGTTTATATGAAATAGTAGTAGTATAAATCGTAAATCTTGCGTTAAGAGAAAAATGAGTGGGGAACAAATATGCAATTAGTATTTTAAGTTGTTCTCAATATAGGTGGTACCGCGAATATTAGCTAATTCGTCCTATATGTTAGGATAGAATTAGCTTTTTATATTTTAGAAAAAATTCATAATATTTTCATTTATATAAAAAAGAGGAGGTAAAATTATGTATAAGAAAGTTGAACTTGGAAAAGATGGCTTTGTAGGAATGGAACACGAAGTCGCAAATATGTGGAAAGAAAAAAATATAGAAAAAAAGAATTTTTCTATGAATGAAGGAAAAAGATATTTTACATTTTATGATGGCCCTCCAACAGCAAATGGAATGCCACATGCAGGACACATTTTAACAAGAGTAATGAAAGACATAATTCCTAGATACAAAGTAATGAAAGGATACAGAGTTATAAGAAAAGCTGGTTGGGATACACATGGATTACCTGTAGAACTAGAAATAGAAAAGAAACTAGGAATTTCTGGAAAAGAGCAAATTGAAGAATACGGTGTAGAAAAATTTGTAAAAGAATGTAAAGAAAGTGTATTCAAATATGTTCATGTTTGGGAAGAAATGACAAACAAAGTAGGTTATTGGGTAGATATGGAAAACCCATATATCACCTATGATAATAAATACATTGAATCAGTATGGTGGGCACTAAAACAACTATGGGAAAAAGGATTACTATATGAAGGACATAAAGTTATGCCATATTGTCCAAGATGTGGAACAGCCCTTTCATCACACGAAGTAGCACAAGGATACAAAGATGTTAACGATTTAACATGTATATCTAAGTTCAAACTAATAGGAGAAGACAAATATATACTTGCATGGACAACAACACCATGGACACTTCCATCAAACCTTGCACTATGCGTAAACAAAGCATACACTTATGTAGATGCAAAAGTAAATGTTGGAACCCAAGAAGAACCAAAGCAAGAAATATATGTTGTAGCAAAGGACTTAGCACCAGTAGTATTCAAAGGAAAAGAATATGAAATATTAAAAGAATATAAAGGCGAAGAACTACTAGGAAAGAAATATGAACCACTAATGCCTTTTGCAAAAGTAGAAGGAAAAGCATTTGTAGTAATTCATGGTGATTATGTAACCACAGAAGAAGGAACTGGAATAGTTCATATTGCACCTGCATATGGTGTTGACGATAGTCTTGTATGTAACAAAAATGGAATAACATTTGTAAACTTAGTAGATAAATCTGGAAACTTTGTAGAAGAAGTTACACCTTGGGCAGGAAGATTTGTAAGAGATTGTAATGAAGATATCTGCAAATGGTTAAAGGAAAAAAACAAATTATTTGCAAAAGAAAAACACATGCACTCATATCCACACTGCTGGAGATGTGATACACCACTATTATATTATCCAAAAGACAGTTGGTTTGTTGCAATGAGTAAGTTAAGAGATGAGCTTGTTGAAAACAACAACAAAGTAAATTGGTATCCAGAAACAATAAAAACAGGAAGATTTGGAAAATTCCTAGAAAACGTAATAGACTGGGGAATTTCAAGAGACCGTTATTGGGGAACTCCACTTCCAATTTGGACCTGCGAAGATGAAAATTGTGGACACAGAGAATGTATTGGAAGCATTGAGGAATTAAAACAAAAAGGAATAAATGTTCCAGATGACATAGAACTTCATAAACCATATATTGACAATGTAGAACTTAAATGTCCACACTGTGGTAAAAAAATGCACAGAGCAAAAGAAGTTATAGACTGTTGGTTTGACTCTGGTTCAATGCCTTTTGCACAATGGCACTATCCATTTGAAAATCAAGAAATATTCCAAAATAACTTCCCAGCACAATACATTTCAGAAGCAATCGACCAAACAAGAGGATGGTTCTACACATTAACAGCACTTGGAACAGCTTTATTTGGAAAAACACCATTTGAAAACTGTATAGTTTTAGGACACGTTTTAGATGGAAAAGGACAGAAAATGTCTAAATCAAAGAAAAACGGAGTAGACCCAATAGTATTACTAGATACTGCTGGAGCAGATGCAACAAGATGGTATTTCTACACAGGTAGTGCACCATGGATTTCATCAAGATTATCACTAGAAAATGTTGAAAAATCACAAAGAGGCTTTTTATCAACATTATGGAATGTATATTCATTCTATGTACTATATGCAGAAATAGATCAATTTAATCCATTAAAATACAAAAATCATAAATCAGAAAACATAATGGATAAATGGATAATATCAAAACTAAATACACTAGTAAAACAAGTTGATGAAAAATTAAATGCATACGATATAACAGGGGCAGGACACTTAATTGAAAACTTCACAGATGAATTATCAAACTGGTATGTAAGAAGAAATAGAGAAAGATTCTGGGCAACTGATTTAACAGACGATAAGATTAGTAGTTATACAACTCTATACAGAGTATTAGTATCTTTAAGTAAAGTTGTAGCACCATTTGTACCATTTATGGCAGATGAAATATATCAAAATTTAGTAGTAGGATTAGATAAAGATGCACCAGAAAGCGTTCACTTATGTTACTGGCCTGAATACAACGAAAATGAAGTAGACACAAGATTAGAAGAAGAAATGGATTTAGCATATAAAATAGTTGAACTTGGAAGAAGTGCTAGAAATTCAGCAAACATAAAAAATAGACAACCACTTTCAAAAATGCTAATTTCTGTAAGTTCACTTCCAGAATACTATGGAAACATAATAAAAGAGGAATTAAATGTTAAGGAAGTAGAATTAGGAGCAGAAATGTCTAAATATGTAAACTTCGACATAAAACCTAATTTACCAGTACTTGGAAGAACACATGGAAAATATATTCCAAAAATAAAAGAAGAAATTGCAAAGATTAATCCATTAGATTTAGCAAATGAAGTAAAATCAGGTAAAGGACATGTAATTTTCTTGGATGAAGATACAGAATTAGAACTAAATTCAGAAAATGTATTAATAACAATGGAAGGAAAAGATGGATATTCATTTGCTGGAGAAGGAACAATAGGAGTAATGCTAGATACAACAATAACAGAAGAACTTCGTGAAGAAGGATATTTAAGAGAAATATTATCAAAAGTTCAAACAATGAGAAAAGACTCAGGATTTGAAGTAATGGATAATATAAACCTATACATTATGGGAGATGAAATTATTGAAAATATCATCAAGAAATATGAAGAACAAATAAAGAAAGAGACTCTTGCAAAAGATGTAATATACAATAATGAAAACATAGAATATAATGATATTTCAATAAATGGACTTGATGTAAAAATGAAAGTAGAGAGAATATAATACTAAAGAATAATACAAAAAATAGCAGGTAAAGCTTGCTATTTTTTGTATTATAAAGTATATTAATAAATACAAGTACAAATAAATATATATTAAATGCTAAATAAAAACTCTAGGAGATAAAGTATGTATTTAGAAAAAATAAATGGTCCACAGGATTTAAAAAAATTAAATATAGAACAGTTAAACATATTATCAATGGAAATGAGAAAAGCACTTCTTAACAGATTAAGTAAAATAGGAGGACATGTAGGCTCAAACCTTGGAATGGTAGAGGCAACAATTGCACTTCACTATGTTTTTAATTCACCAGTTGATAAAATTGTATTTGATGTTTCGCACCAAAGCTATAGCCATAAAATGCTTACAGGAAGAAAAGATGCTTATCTTTATGAGGAAAAATATAAAGAAGTTTCTGGTTACACAAATCCAGACGAAAGCAAGCACGACTTCTTTAATGTAGGACATACCTCAACATCAATTAGTTTAGCCTCAGGCCTTGCAAAAGCAAGAGATTTAAAAGGTGATAAAGAAAATATAATTGCAATAATAGGAGATGGTTCTTTAAGCGGAGGAGAGGCTCTAGAGGGACTAGATTTTGTTTCCGAACTTAACAGTAACTTTATAATAATTGTAAATGATAATAGTATGGCAATTGCAGAAAATCATGGTGGAATATATAAAAATCTAAAACAATTACGAGAAAGTAATGGAGAATATAAATGTAATTTATTTAAAGCAATGGGACTTGATTATATATATCAAGATGAAGGAAATAATATAGAAAAATTAATAGAAACATTTTCAAAAGTTAAGGATATAGACCATCCAATTGTTGTACATATTAATACTATAAAAGGTATGGGATATGAAAGAGCCGAAAAAGATAAAGAAATTTGGCATAGCAGGGGACCTTTTGATATAGAAACAGGGCAAGAGCACAGCCAAGAAAAATGTACCGGATATTGTGAAATAACTCGAGATTTTCTATTAAATAAAATGGAAAAAGATAAGAAAGTTACAGCAATTGTAGCAGGAGTACCAAAAAGTATTGGATTTGCTAAAGAAGACAGAATTAAAGCAGGAAAACAATATATAGATGTAGGACTTGCTGAGGAACACGCAGTAGCGATGGCTTCTGGTATGGCAAAAAATAACACAAAGCCAGTACTTGCAATATATTCTAGTTTCATTCAAAGAACATACGACCAACTATCACAGGACTTATGTTTGAATAACAATCCTGCAACTATATTAGTAAATAAAGCCTCTGTATATGCGACAAAAGATGCAACACATTTAGGAATATTTGATATTCCACTTATTTCAAACATTCCGAATATTGTATATTTAGCTCCAACTTCTAAAGAAGAATATTTAGCTATGCTTGATTGGAGTATTGAACAAAAAAAATATCCAGTTGCAATCAGAGTTCCATGTAATGGTGTATTTACATATAACAAAGAAGTAGACAAAAATTATAGCAATTTAAACAAGTTTAAAGTTGAAAAAGAAGGCAGTAAGATAGCAATAATCGCATTAGGGGATTTTTATCAATTAGGAGAAAAAATTGCAAATGAAGTTGAAAATAAACTAAAAATAAAACCAACATTAATAAATCCAAGATACATAACAGGTGTAGACACAGAACTATTAAGTAGACTATGTGAAACT
>CALXEU010000050.1 GCA_944387395.1 uncultured Clostridia bacterium
TTCTCTTATGTTATATCATTTATTATATAAAAAAACAAGTTTTTTTATGTTTTTTATTTATATATCTTAAAAAAAACTTGACCTACCCCTATACAATAAATTTCTTATCGTAAAGGGATAGGTTTAGTTTAGGATTATCACTCCTTGTTTACTCTTCTTCTCCTTGATTTTCCTCCTCTTCTATAGCTTTCTCACTCCTTCTTATTTTCCTTTTCACGGAGAATAAGAAGCTAGTTAAAAATGTCGCAAAGAAGAGACGCCATGTACTTAGAATGGTTATTCTAAGTACATTACCCTCAACGCTAAACTTCAGCGTTGAGAGAAAAAGAATAAAAATCAGAATCTTAACAATCCGTTCTTTCATGGGTGAATCCTCCTGTTTTTACTTGTAGCGTATACTAACGATACTTACATTATAGCATAGCTTTTATAGATAGTCAATTTATGTAAATTATTCTTTAAATAGCTTTTCTTCCCTCTTTTTTACCAGAACTTATATAATGAATATAGTAAAGTAAATTGTTATCTCCAAACGTTCTTCTTAAATCTGCATAATTTGATTTGTATGTAGATAGTTTAAAACTAGAGCTTCCAGTTCTACCTTCTTTTATTCCACATTTTACAAAATGTTTTAATAATTGCGTGTAATTTTCACCGTATACTTTTTTTAAATCCGAACGACTAGATAAATAATATTTAACATCAAAGTATTCTGAACCTTGCCTTCCTTCCTGTATACCAGAAGTTATAAAATGTTCATATGCTTTTTTGTAATCATTTCCGAATGCTCTTTTTAAGTCTGCATATTTGTTTAGGTAGAATTTAGCATCAAATACCAATGAAGCCATTCTTCCTTCTTTTATTCCGCTAACCTCCCAATGATGCTTTAATGCACTTTCATTGTGACCATATACTCTATTTAAGTCTCTATTTACTTCACAGTATACTGTACTATCAAACATATACGGTGTTATGTCTATTGGTGTCATATCTATTACATTAGTAGCTTTTCTTCCTTCTTTTCTTCCATTATTAATATAATGTTTCAATAAATTATATGCTGAAAAATCTGCTAAATCCCAGTTGTTCTCTTTATAGTATTCTCCGTAATATTCTGATGAACTAGGTCTTAGTTCCAGCGCACCACATTTTATAAAATGGTTATATGCTGATTCGTAGTCTTTTGTTCCATATACTCTCTTTAAGTCACTGTTATTATATAAGTAATATTTTGGATCAAATACACTCGATGGCTGTCTTCCTTCTTTTATTCCACATTTTTCATAATGATTTTTTAGTGCAACTCTATCATATCCATATGCTGCTTTTAAATCTGGATATTTATCTGCATAAAATTTATAATCAAATATTAAATCTGCAATTTGTTCTGGAGTAGCAAATTCTGATGCCATATCAAAAAAATTTACGGTGTAGTCATATGTTACATTGTTTAAATTTTCGTCTTTTATTCCTAAAACTTCTACTCTTATTTTAGTTCCAGCTGGCATAGTTCCTTTTCCTAAAATATTTTGTAATTCATCTGGTAATCTAAAGCTTAATGCTGGATATCCGCTTTCAAATAATAAACCTGTAGCCATATATTGTTTTTCATTATATGTTAATCTGACTGAAACTGTACC
Source organism: uncultured Clostridia bacterium (assembly GCA_944387395.1). Lineage (GTDB taxonomy): Bacteria > Bacillota > Clostridia > TANB77 > CAG-508 > CAG-245. The sequence goes on from CALXEU010000050.1 coordinate 1,641, forward strand.
ACTAAATTCTCCAGTAAAGTAAATTGACCAGTACTCATTAACCTTCATTTCTGTATTTGGAAAATATCCCGCTGATGGAAATGCATAAAACTTTTCATTTAATTGTTTATCCGGGTCAAAATATACAGATGCAGCAGAATATTCTTCGCATTGACCAAAGCTTATTGCAGTTGCTTTTGGATCTAACATACTTTGTCTATGTCCAGTTGCACTACCGAAGGTTATATTGTTTAAGTCACTTACATATCCTTCTATTGCTCTATATGGATATTTATCTCCGTATGAACAATTACCTGAATATATGTCCCCTTCTTCATATTTTGCATTACATCCATCATAAGCCTCTTCATAAAAATCTTGTGGCATGTCTGATGGTTTTGATGGAGTGTGTGTTATTCTATTAAGTGCCTTTTGTATTACTGCACCTTTCTGGCTTCTTTCCATTTTTTCAGAATTTAAGGAAATTTCATCCACTCCTACTAGCCATCTATAGTAGTTTAATCTATTTAGTCCATCTTTTATTACTCCATCTTGTAAACTTCCTGCAGAATATGGATTGCTCCAAGAAGGTTTTACTTTATAAATAGAATTATTATAATTATATGTTGGTTTTGTCTGTTTATATTTTTGTACAATTTGTGCTATTGTGTGATTTTTTGTACTACTTTCTGTAATTATAATATTTTGTATATTTGTAAAACTTTCATTAGATAAACTTAGTTGTTCCATGTGATATTCCCAATCATAGTAATACAACATTAATATTGTATCTTCATAAAAGTTCATACTGTATACAGATTCATAGCTTGGTATATCTGTTTCTAAATATTTACTTGTCTTTAATGTAGCTAAATCTACTTTGTATATATTATTATTACTTCCCATTAGATAAACAGTGTTTCCATTTTTGCAAACATTAGGAAATTCTGGTTTGTAATATGTATAATCGGTCACACCAGAATTTAAGTTCAGTACAATTTCTCTGTCGACTCCCATAGTTGAATCTACATCATAGTAAAATTTTGCAATTCTTCCATATTGGTCTGCTGCATATGTTCCTGACGAATCCAAAAAATGCCATCTTGGATTCAAAGAATAAATACTACCAAATTCTCTTCCATATACAGTGTATGCATCTTTATATGTAAAAACTCCATTATTTAGCTTTTGCATTCCTTCATATACACTTTGATAGTAGTCATAGTTTTCCCATGCATTATATATTGTTTCGAAAAATAATATTTTGTTGTTTGGACTCACACCTTTTATAAAAATCTTATATTTTCCTGTTTCATCATCTATTGGTGCGTGGTCATATAATTGGTTTGCATTCTTATCAAATACTCTTACACCTGTTTCCCTATATACAAAATAAAATCTTTGTTCTCCATCTACTGCAAAGCTTGGTCTGTATGTACAATTTTGTGGTACATTAAATTTATTTACATATGTAAGCTTACTTGTAGTCGTATCAATTCCAAGTACATAGGTTTTCATATACTCTGTTCCCCATGCCGCCTGAAAATTATAGTTTTTCACATACATTATATATAACATATTATCTCTTACATAATATGCAACATAATGTGCATTTGGCTCGGTCGAATAATCTTTTGTATCATATACTTTAGTATTTGTATTTTTAAATATATCATGTTTATAAACACTAAAATGTGTATTTACTGAATTTGTAGAATCTACTATAAACCAGTCAAAACCTTTTCCATCAATTCCTTCTACATATGTAGAATTATATTTTGCGTCATATTGGATTTCATCTTTTAATGTAAATTGTTGTATGCTATTTTGTAAATTTTTTTGTTCCTCTTCTTTTTGTATCTCTTCAAGATCTATAGAGTCTTCTATTATTTTTTGCTCTTCTTTGTCATTTATTAAATCTTCTAGGGAATAGACTTTAGAAGTATCTTCTAAACCTATTTTGACTTCTTCATTATTACTTTCTTCTGCATTTACATTTCCAGACGAGACTATCATCATTAGTAATATAATTATTCCAACATAAACTTTTCTAGACTTCATTCCAGATATCCCCCTATTTATCTATTATATTTACTTATATTGTAAATTATACTATTATCTGCCTATTGAATAATATTCTATACCTGCATCTTTCATTTCATCCAAATTATATATGTTTCTTCCATCATATACAAGAGGTGTTCTCATTAATTTTTTATATGTTTCTGGTTTTACATTCTTTATTTCATCCCACTCTGTAAATATAAAACATACATTAGCCTCTTTTAATGCTTCTTCTGGATTTTCTACATAATGTATTTGATCTGGATATTTTTTCTTAAAGTTATTAGATGCTACTGGATCATATGCATATATGTCTGCTCCTTGTTCTAGTAATAAAACAACATTATCTAATGATGGAGCTTCTCTTAGATCATCTGTTCCTGCTTTAAATGCTAATCCTAATACTGCTACTTTTAATCCATTAAATGTTATTAATCTATCACTTGCTTTTCTAAATAGTTTTGTTTTCTGATCTTTATTTACATCAACTGCTGCTTGTACTGTTCTTAACTTATACCCATTTTTACTTGCTAGATAACTCAATGCTTTCGTGTCTTTTGGGAAACAACTTCCCCCATAACCTATTCCAGCATGTAAAAAACTTGAACCTATTCTTGGATCATAACTCATTCCTTCTGCTACATCTTCTATATTTGCTCCTACCAATTCACATAAATTAGCTATATCGTTCATATATGATATTTTTAATGCTAAGAAATCATTTGATGCATATTTTATCATCTCTGCACTTCTTCTGCTTACAGATACAATTGGTAAATTAAATGGTTCATATATTTTCTTTAGCATTTCTTCTGCTTTTTTACTTTCTGTTCCTATTACAATTCTTTTTGCCTGTAGTGTATCTCTTACTGCATGTCCTTGTGCTAAAAATTCTGGATTACTTGCTACTTCTATTTTTACATCTCTTACTAAACTATCTTTTATAAATTGTTCTACTTTGTCATTAGTTCCAACTGGAACAGTTGATTTTACTACAACTAGACAATCTTTTTCAACACTTTCTGCTATTTGTCTTGATACTGTTGCTACATAGCTTAAATTTGCACTTCCATTTGGCATTTCAGGAGTTCCTACTCCTATAAATATTGCATCTGCATCTTTATATGCTTCTTTATAATCTGTTGTGTAATCTATTCTTCCTTCCTTATAATTTTTTTGCATTAGTTCTTGTAGATTTTCTTCGTAAATCGGAGATATTCCACTCTTCATTAGCTTTACTTTTTTTTCGTCTACATCAACACATATTACATTGTGTCCTTTCTCTGCAAAACATACTCCTGCAACTAAACCAACATATCCTGTGCCTGCTACTGCTATTTTCATACTTTATTCCTCCTATATTTTAATGGTTGTGTAAACTAAGATTAATATTCATTTACTTACAACCGTGTATTTTCAAGGTTTATATCATTTTTTTGCAACAAAAAATGATACCCCCCTCTTTTTATGGTATAATATATACAAAAACAACC
>CALXEU010000051.1 GCA_944387395.1 uncultured Clostridia bacterium
AAAAAAAAACAAACATTAATAAATCAAAAATACAAAAAAAATGTAGAAACAGAAATATTAAGTAGACTATGTGAAACTCATCAATTAGTATTAACAATAGAAGATGGGGTATTAGAAGGAAAAAAAAAAAAAAAAATAGCAAGTTTTTATGGGACAACAAATATGAAAGTTAAAAATTATGGAATACTAAAAAGTTTCCCAGATAGATATGTAGTAGATGAATTATTAAGAGAAAATGGAATATCTGAAGACCAAATATTATGTGATATAAAGAATATTTTAAAATTAAAAGATAATTAATTATAAATTTATGTTAAAGAAAAGAGGTAATAAAATGTCAGCTTGGGGAGTTCATTTAAGAACAGCAAATGATTTATTAAAATATATTAAGTTAGATGAAAATAGTTTTCTTATGGGTAATCTAATTGCAGATGCAGAAAGATATGTTATAAATAATTTCTCAGTATACATTCCTTATGAAATTTCACATTTTGGTGAAAGAGTTATACTAGATGGACACATGCAAACTTTACCTGGAATAGAAAGATTTATAGAAAAATATAAAAATAAATTTAATAATCCAATGATAGTAGGGTATTTAACACACTTACTTACAGATTATTTTTGGAATTCTACTTTTCATAGAAAATATGTTATATTAAACGAAAAAGGACAAAGCATAGGGCTTAAATTAAATAATGGAACAGAAATATTTTGTGAACATGACGAAAGAGTACATAAAAAACATAATGACTTCTGGATATTTGAAAACTATGTGAACAATACATTTAAATTAAAGACTCCTAAGTATGAAGAATGCCTACTTGAGCAAATTAAAGAGATAGATGAAATACCATTTAATGAAGAAGATTTAAAGAAAATTGAAAAATATACCTCAGAAAAACATATAAATGCTAATGTTACAGAAAATTATATTATTTTTAATAAACAAGAAATGGAAGAAGATTATAAAGAATGTATAAAATTTATTATGAAATATTTTAATAAATATAATATAAAATAATGAAAGGAACAATATGCCATCAATAACAGAAACAAAAAATAGATTACCAAAAGAATTTGTAGAAAACCTATATACAATGTTTTCCCCAGGAGTAGTTGATAACATCTTTAGAGGAATACAAGAAAAAAGATATACAACGTTAAGAGTAAACACAATAAAATATAATATTCAAGATTTAATGAAATATTTTAAAGAGATAAATATTAAGTTTGAAAGAGTTTTATGGTATAAAGATGCTTTAGTAATAAAAAATGCAGGAGAAAAAGAACTGCAACAACTAGAAATATATAAAAAAGGATATATTTATTTGCAAAGCTTATCGAGTATGGTACCACCTTTAGTTTTAAATCCCAAAGAAGGAGAAAAAGTTTTAGATTTAACTGCAGCTCCAGGAAGTAAAACAACACAAATATCTTGCCTAATGAACAATAAAGGTTATATTATGGCAAATGAATTAGATAAAATTCGATGTGAAAGATTAAGACACAATGTAGAAACTCAAGGCGCAACTATTGTAGATGTTTTATGTGGTAGAGGAGAAAAAGTAGGAGAACAACATAAAGAACAATTTGATAAAGTTTTATTAGATACTCCATGTAGTGGTGAAGGACGTTTTACAATTTATAATGTGCAAAGCTATAAAACATGGTCTACAAAAACAGTAAATGATTTAGTAAAAATGCAAAAGAAATTAATAAAAAGTGCTTTTGATGCTTTAAAACCAGGAGGAACATTAGTATATTCAACTTGTACATTAAATAAAGAAGAAAATGAGAATATTCTTGACTGGGCTATAAAAAATCTAGGACTAAAAATATTAGATATAGATTTAGAAATAAAAGATGCACTTCCTGCTTTTAATGAAAATATGGACAAGAATGTAAATAAGGCAATTAGACTATTACCATCTAAAAGTATGGAAGGATTCTTTGTTTCAAAATTAAAGAAAGTATAAAGAATTAATATAAGAAAGGAAATTTTTAAAATGAAAGATAGATTGATAGACTGTTTAGCATTCGATGGAAAAGTAAGTATAAAATGCATCTCTTCCACAAATTTAGTTGAAGAAGCTAGAAAAATACATGATTTAAGCCCAACAGCATCTGCTTCATTAGGAAGAATGCTAACTATAACAAGCATAATGGGATATGAACTAAAAGGAGATAATAATTCAGTTACTAACCAAATGAAAGGAGATGGTCCTATAGGGATAGTTACAACTGTGGGATATTCAAATGGAAATGTAAAAGGTTATGTAACAAATCCACAAGTAGATTTACCATTAAACGAAAAGAATGGAAAATTAAATGTAGGAGCAGCAACAGGGAAAAATGGAATGCTATATATAATAAAAGATTTAGGGATCGGTTCGCCATATGTAGGAATGGTTCCAATAGTTTCAGGAGAAATCGCAGAAGATTTTACAAACTACTTTGCTACATCAGAGCAAACTCCATCTGTTGTTGCACTAGGTGTATTAGTTGATAAAAATGGAATAAAGTCTGCAGGCGGATATAAAATATCATTAATGCCTGATGCAGAAGAAAAAGAAATTTCTATAATAGAAGAAAAGGTAAAAAATATAGAGCCAATCAGCAAAATGCTAGACAAAAACATGACTTTAGAAGAAATTGCAAAGGCAGTTACAGGAGACGAAAATTTGCAAATTATTTCTGAAATAGAACCTAAATACAATTGTAATTGTTCTAGAGAAAAGTCAGAAAAAAGTTTAATTTCATTAGGAAAACATGAATTACAGTCTATTATAGATGAAGATGAAAAAGCAGAAATAGTTTGTAACTTTTGTAATAAGAGATATGTGTTCTCAAAAGCAGATTTACAGGAACTTATTAAAAATATGTAGAAATAATATTTTCATAAGTTAAAGAAAAATTTGAAAAAAATATAAATTTTTTATTTTATCGACAAGTTTCGACAAAATAATTTTACATATTGTGGTATCATATAAATGAGGAGTTGATGATAATATGAAAAAGAATCAAACTTTATTAAAACTAAAGAATATAGCTAAGCTAGAATCACTAATTGCTCAAGGTGCTGACTATGATACAATAGTAAAACAAAGTCAGAAAATAGACAAATATATTGTCGAAGAAATGAAAAAAATTAATCAAATTAACGAAAGCAAATTTTAATAATTGCGTGCAATATAATTCATTAAAAAAGAGGGGGGACAACCTCTTTTTTCTTCCTACACACACTTGACAATAACGAATATTAAGATTAAAATAAGCAAAGAATAACAATATAAGCATAAATCTGGTTCAATAATTTTTGGCAAAATTGCTATATAAAATATAAAGGAGGAATTTATTTATGGCTTTAGTAACAACAAAGGAAATGTTTAAAAAATCAATGGAGGAACACTTTGCAATAGGTGCATTCAATGTAAACAACATGGAGATAATACAAGGAATTGTAGATGCTGCAGCAGAGGAAAAATCACCAGTAATATTACAATGCTCATCAAGTGCATTAAAATATGCAAGAATACCATATTTAAGAAAAATGATAGAAGCGGCCTTAGAAGAGCATGATATTCCAATAGCACTTCATCTAGATCATGGCCCAGATTTCGAAACTTGCAAGCTATGTGTAGATAATGGATTTACTTCTGTTATGTTTGATGGTTCAAAATATGACTTTGAAGAAAATATTAGACTTACAAAAGAAGTAGTAGACTATGCACATGCACATGGTGTTGTTGTAGAAGCAGAGCTTGGAAAGCTAGCTGGGGTAGAAGATGATGTTAACGTGTCAGAAAATGATGCAATGTATACAGATCCAATTCAAGCAAAAGAGTTTGTAGAAAGAACAGGTTGCGATTCTTTGGCAATAGCAATAGGAACAAGTCACGGAGCATACAAATTTAAAGGAGAACCAAGACTAAGATTTGATATTCTAGCAAAAGTTAAAGAATTAATACCAAATACTCCAATAGTACTACATGGAGCATCAACTGTTATACCAGAGCTTGTAGAAATGTGTAATAAATATGGAGGAAATATACCAGGAGCAAAAGGAGTGCCTGATGAAATCTTACATGAAGCAAGTCTAAAAGGAGTATCTAAAATAAATGTAGATACAGACTTACGTTTAGCTATGACAGCTGAAATAAGAAAAATATTTGCAGAAGATCCATCTGTATTTGATCCTCGTAAATATTTAGGAGTTGCAAGAGATCAAATAAAGGCAACTGTACAACATAAAATAAGAGATGTATTTGGTTCTAGCAATAAAGCTTAAAAACAAAAAATGGGGACAGTGTAATTTACTGTCTCCATTTACTACATATGTTGTTTTATGTACATATCTGCATCTTTCTTCTTTAAATCTTCTCTTTTATCAAATAACTTTTTACCTTTACAAACACCAAGTTCTATTTTAACAATATTATTTTTTAAATACAAAGAAATAGGAACTAAAGTATAACCTTTTTGTTTAATCTGTCCAGTCAATTTAAAAATTTCTCTCTTATGTAATAATAATTTTCTTTTTCTTAAAGGATCCTTATTAAATATATTACCATGTTCATAAGGACTAATATGCATTGAAAAAATATAGACTTCTCCATGTTCTATAGAAGCATAACTATCCTTCAAATTAACCTTGCCATTTCTAATAGACTTTATTTCTGTACCGGTTAAAGCAATTCCTGCCTCAATTGTCTCTATAATATTATAATTATGTTTGGCGGTGGGATTTTTTGCAATATTCTTTATCATAATAAAAGCTCCTTCTAAAAAATTTATTATAATTATAACATTAATATAATTATTTGAAAAGAAAAAATAACATTAAAATATAATAAATTATTATTACCGTTCAGATTCTAGTAATTATTATTTTAAAATAATAAATATTATAATCTAAACGGCATTAATAATTTATTCGTTGTAGTTATTATTAGAACTTTGGCTATGCTCTTTTCCATAATACCAAACAAGTGCAACAATTGCTACACCAACAATTCCTACTATTAGCCAAGTCCAAGCAGTAGCATTCATTCCTAGAACAGTTGCAGTAGATGTTCTTGAAGCATTGTAATTAGAATTTGTAGTAGCAACAGCAGTATTTTGAACTCCTCTTGATACTCCATTTACAACATTTATTGCACCATTTCCTAAATCTCTTGCTACATTACCTACACCATTTGCAACAGATTGCATACCACCTTCAATTCCAGCAGACATATTTTTTATATCATTTCCAATTGTATTCATATTCATATTATTGTCCATAGCATAACATGTAGAAAATGATATAAATAATATGGCTGATAATATTGTTGTTATGATTAAAACTTTCTTTACCATGAATTCCTCCTTATAAAATAAAAAAATTTTGATACAATAATATTATTAATAATAAAAAATTAAATATACATTGAAAAAATGGAAAAATGTATAAAAAAAGAACACATTAGATTATATAAATCAATGTGTCCCTTTGTAATTATTTATGACTACCAAGTCTTGCTAAAATTGCAATAGCAAGTAATATTAATATAACTCCAACTGTAATTAATAAAATGTTTAAAATGTTTGTTAGTCCAAGTTCTGCTTCTGGAAGAGAAGATAACATACTCATTGATGATGAGTTAGAATTTGAATTAGTATTAGTATTAGTATTAGTATTAGTGTTAGCTATAGAATTTTCATCATCAGTTGAATTTGAAACATCAGAGTTTTCTGCAACATTGCTTGAATCTAAATTCATGTCAATATTTACAGCGCTACATACATTTACTAAAAAAAACATTCCAAGTAATAAAGTAATTATTAAGATTTTAATAGATATTTTCATTTTTATCATCCTTTCCTCTAAATAGAATAATTTTCTATTTAGCTTCTCTTGTTAATATAATTTACTACATAATCATACACAAAATTATCAAAAATGTCTATAGTTTTACAAATAATTTTTGTTTTTTGCAAAAAATCATAAAGATTTTTCTAGTTCTTTTATTTGGTCACGAAGTTTTGCAGCTTCTTCAAATTCCATTTTTTCTGCGTGTTTTAACATCTCATCTGTTAATTTATTTATAATATCTTCAATAGAAGAATCTTTATCTATTTCATACTTACTTTCAGCTTCAGCTACGATACTTGCTCTTATAGTATCCCTTACAGATTTTTGGATTGTTTTAGGAACAATTCCATGTTCTTCATTATATTTCATTTGAATAGATCTACGTCTATTTGTCTCAGAAATTGCTTTATCCATAGAATCTGTTAGTTCATCAGCATACATTATAACTTTTCCATTTGTATTTCTCGCAGCTCGTCCAATAGTTTGAATTAAAGAACGCTCAGAACGTAAAAATCCTTCTTTGTCAGCATCCAAAATAGCAACAAGTGAAACTTCTGGTATATCTAAGCCCTCTCTTAAAAGGTTTATTCCTACTAATACATCAAATTCACCTAGACGTAAACTACGGATAATATCCATTCTTTCTAATGCTTTTATATCGGAATGCATATACTTAACTCTAATATCTAAACTTACTAAATAATCAGTTAAATCCTCAGCCATTTTTTTGGTCAAAGTAGTAACAAGGACACGTTCGTTTTTGTCAACTCTTTCATGAATTTGTGCAATTAAATCATCAATTTGGTTTGTAACAGGTTTTACTTCAATTTCTGGATCTAAAAGACCAGTTGGACGAATAATTTGTTCCACAACATTATCCTTAGAATGATTCTTTTCATAATCTGCAGGCGTTGCACTTACAAATATAACTTGATTAATTCTTTCTTCAAACTCATCAAATTTTAAGGGTCTATTGTCAAATGCAGATGGCAATCTAAAGCCATATTCTACTAAAGATTCTTTCCTTGCTCTATCACCATTATACATTGCTCGAACCTGAGGAATAGTAGCATGAGATTCATCAATTAAAAGCAAAAAGTCTTTTGGAAAATAATCAAATAAAGTAAATGGGGGAGAGCCTGCTTGTCTTCCGCTAATATGGCGAGAATAATTTTCAATACCTTGGCAGAAACCAGTTTCCTTCATCATTTCAATATCAAAATTTGTTCTTTCCTCTATTCTTTGAGCCTCAATTAACTTGCCTTGAGACTTAAAGAATTCAACACGTTCTTTCATTTCTTGCTCTATTGTAACAATAGCTTTTTCCATTTTTTCAGAAGTAGTAACGTAATGAGAATTAGGGAATATCATTATATGATTTCTAATTGCAACACTTTTTCCAGTTAGAGGGTTTATTTCTGTTATTTTTTCAACCTCATCACCCCAAAACTCGACACGAATTGCACTTTCTCCATAATCAGAAGGAAAAATTTCAACAATATCTCCTTTAGCCCTAAAAGTACCACGCTTAAAATCAAGTTCATTTCTAGTATATTGCATACTAATTAATTTTTTTAACATATTATTTCTTTCAATTTTCATTCCAGGTCTTAACGAAACTGTTAAATGTTCATAATCTATGGGATCACCCAAACCATAAATACAAGAAACAGAGGCAACTATAATAACATCTCTTGTCTCAAATAGAGCAGCAGTTGCAGAGTGCCTTAGTTTGTCAATTTCATCATTTACAGAAGAATCTTTTTCTATATAAGTATCTGAAGAAGGTATATATGCTTCTGGTTGATAATAATCATAATATGAAACAAAATACTCTACATTATTATCTGGAAAGAATTCTTTAAATTCAGAATAAAGTTGTCCTGCAAGTGTTTTATTATGTGCAAGTACAAGTGTGGGTTTCTGAACTTCTTTAATAATATTTGCCATTGTAAAAGTTTTACCAGAACCAGTAACACCAAGTAAAGTTTGATATTTCTTACCTTCTTTTATTCCGTTTGATAAATATTCTATTGCCTTTGGTTGGTCGCCTGCCCCGCTTATAATCTGATACTAATTTAAACATATTTCCTCCTTGTATTCCTTATTGTATTTTTTTTTAATAATTTTACTCTTTTGCCAACCAATTAGCAATATCATATATTTGTATTCCTTCATATTGGTAATTTTCATGTCTTGTTCTTGATATTATTATTTTAGGATATGCATCTTTTATTTGAAGTAATGGTGTTGTTTCTCTTTTTAAAATTTTGTCATCACCAATATAATCAGATACTTGTATATAGAGATTTTCATTACGTTTTTTTGCAATAAAATCCACCTCTTTTTGATACATAGTTCCTACATACAATTCATACCCACGTCTCAATAATTCTATAGCTACAATATTCTCATAAGTTCTTCCAAAATCCATATTATTTGTTCCTAATATTGCATATTTAAATGAATGATCTGCTAAATAATATTTATCTTGTGTGCTTAAATATTTTTTGCCTTTTATGTCATATCTCTTTATTTTATAAAATGCAAATGCATTGCATAAATAATTTATATAATTTTTTACAGTTTTATCTGTTATATTTACTTTATTATTGTTAAGAAAGTGAGTTATGTTATTAGATGATGTAAGATTCGAAATATTATCTATTAAGTAATTATTTAAATTATTCAATACATCTACATTTTTTATATTATATTTTTGTTTAATATCTCTTATAATTAATGTATTAAAAATGTCAGAAATATATTGATATTTTTCTTCTTGAGCTTTATAAATGTATGAACCGGACATTCCGCCTTCTTGAGTATATTTATCAAATGCTGATTGAATATCATCGTAATTATAATATTTTAGATATTCTTTAAATGAAAATGGATAAACCTCAATTTCAAATGTTCTACCAGTAAATAATGTTGCTAAATCACTACTTAGTAAAAATGCATTTGAGCCTGTTATATAAATATCATATTTCTCTTCAGCATGAAGTCCATTAATAACTTTCTCAAAACCATTACACATTTGTATTTCATCAATTAAAATAAAATTAATTTTGTTTTCAACGTAACGCTTAGAAATATATTCATACAATTTATGATATTCTTTTAGTTCCTCAAACTTAGGTAAATTAAAATTGATATGAATAATATTATTATTCTCAATATTATCTTCTATATATGTTTTAAAAGCTTCTAACAGTTTTGATTTACCGAGATCTTCTGATACCGGTTATTACTTTTATGTCTGGTGTACCTAAAACGTTAATTAGTTTATATAAATACATCTCTCTTTTTATTAATTTCATAATTTTCACCTCATAATTAGTATATCATTGTATTCCGAAAAAGTAAATATTTTTTTTGTTTTCGGAATAGCTTTATTGTATACATTTTTTATAAAAGTATTCAATTATAAGTAGACCTGCTATGAAAAGAATGATAATGTTCTTAATTACGCTAAAAAGTGGAAAAATTTTATCAAAATAAAATAAGATAATTTTAAATTAATATTTTATTCACGAATAAAATATTAATTTACTTTTGCAATTAAATTACAAGTAAAATCAACGATTTTATCTATTGAAAAAAATATAGATTTGATGTATAATTTTGCTGTTAGTTAAATAAGTTACTTAATTATACTTAAAAAGGATGGATTTAAAATATGAAAAATGACGAATTTGTAAAAGAGATTACAAATATAGATGAAAACTTTGCACAATGGTACACAGATATTGTTAGAAAAGCAGAACTTGCAGACTATACAGACACTAAAGGATGTATAGCAATACGACCATATGGATATGCAATATGGGAAAATATTCAAAATTATGCAGATAAATTATTTAAAGAATCTGGAGTTCAAAATACATATTTTCCAGTATTAATACCAGAAAGTCTATTACAAAAAGAAAAAGACCATGTAGAAGGATTTGCACCAGAAGTAGCATGGGTAACTGAAGCTGGTGGAGAAAAATTGGAAGAAAAGTTATGTGTTAGACCAACATCAGAAACTATAATTACAACAATGTATTCAAAATGGTTAAGTTCATGGAGAGACTTACCATTTGTGTATAACCAATGGTGTAGTGTTCTAAGATGGGAAAAAGAAACAAGACCATTTTTACGTTCTAGAGAATTTTTGTGGCAAGAAGGTCATACAATACATGAGACGGAAAAGGAAGCAAAAGAAAGAACTTTAAAAATGCTTGATATATATGTAGATATTGCGGAAAACTTTTTAGCAATACCTGTAATAACAGGAATAAAAACTGAAAAAGAAAAATTTGCTGGAGCAGATGAAACATATACAATAGAAGCAATGACATATGATGGTAAAGCACTACAATCTGGTACTTCACACTATTTTGGACAAAACTTTACAAAGCCATTTGATGTTAAATTCCAAAATAGAGAAGGAAAACAAGAATATGCATATCAAACTTCTTGGGGAATATCAACCAGATTAATAGGAGCAATAATAATGGCTCATGGAGATAATAGAGGATTAAAATTACCACCAAAAGTTGCACCAATTCAAGCCGTCATAGTACCTATTGCAATGCACAAAGAAGGAGTAAAGGAAAAAGCAAACGAATTATATGATTTATTAAAAGACAAATTTAGAATGAAAATTGACTTAAGAGATCATGTATCACCAGGTTACAAATTTAATGATTGGGAAATGAAAGGTGTTCCACTTAGAATAGAAATGGGACCAAAAGATATAGAAAATGGAGTATGTGTACTTGTTAGAAGAGATACTTCAGAAAAAATAACAGTAAATTTATGTGATGTAGAGTCTAAAATAGAAGAAGTATTAGAAGATATACATAAAAACATGTTTGAAACATGTAAAAAAAGAATGGAAGCAAAAACAACAATAGCGCATAATTTAGAAGAATTTCAAAATAATTTGAATAAAGAACAAGGATTTATAAAAGCAATGTGGTGTGGATGTAGTGAATGTGAAGAAAAAATAAAAAATCTTACAGCTGCAAAATCAAGATGTATACCATTTGAGCAAGAAAAAGTTGGGGACAC
>CALXEU010000052.1 GCA_944387395.1 uncultured Clostridia bacterium
CAGTAATTTTATCGTAGACGCAGACAACAACAGCGAATACCATGTATATGATTTAGATGGATTTGGAATTGATTATAGATACAATTTAGAAGATTGTGAAGTAATAGGCAACATATATGACAACCCAAAATTGTTAGAGGAAGGAGAATAAAGATGAGTAAGAAATTTAAAGATGTAAAAGTAGAATATGAAAGTTGTTATTTTGATATAGAAATAGATGATAAAGAAATACAATTTGCCAAAGATTGTGGAATAGATATAGAAGATGATGACGAATTAGTTAAATTTCATTTAGAAAATAATTTTCAAGAACATATGGATTTATTAAGTATAGATGATTTTACATACGAGGAGGACTAGCTAATGAATAAAGAAGAAATAGAAAAAGCAAAAATAGGATTATGGAATATAAGAGTAGACTGCTTAAAAATAATGCAATGTGGCTTAAGTGATAGGCAAGATAAAGAAGAGTGTTTAAAAGAAATTGATGTAATAGACAATATTTTCAAATACATAAAAGAGTTAGAGCAAAAAGAATCTATATTAGATAAAGTAACAGATAAATTAAAAGAAGACATTAATAGATTCGACAAGGTAATAAAAGATAGACGTATTTGGGGAGAACAAAAAGTAGATTTTAAGAAATATAAAAATTATGCAATAAATTTGCTAAATATTATAGAAGGAGAAAAGAAATAATGAAAATAAATACAAAATACGAAATAGGACAAAGAGTTTGGGTAGTTTATAAAAATCAGGGAGAAGCTTCTGTTTATGATGATTACATTGATGAAATATGTGTAAATAATCAAAAACAAATATATTATATATTGAAAAATGCCTGTATAGACAGGGAAGAAGAAGAGATTGTTTTATATGAAGACAAAGAAACATTAGTAGAGAAAATAAAAGGGATATTAAAAGAAAGCGAGGAAAAGTAAATTTGAAAATACCAAAGATAGTTAGAAAGAATGGAAGAAAATATGAATATGTAAAATCTTATACTAATTATATACTTTATGAAGATGCAGAAACAGGAATAAGAACATGTTTTAATAAACAAGAACTAGGACTTGTAAAAGAAAAAGAAAAGCCTTGGAACTTAAGCCCAGAAAAAGTAAAAAGATAGGGAGGTCACAAATGAATAGAGAAGATCTTAAAGATTATAAATATACACAAATGTTGATAAAAGACCAAACGGAATACATAGAAACGCAAAAAGAAACAATAAACAGATTAAATAGTATAATATCAGATATGCCAAAAGGAAGTAAAACAGCTTATGATACAGAAGCGGAAAAATTAAGTGAATTAATGGACAAGTTTAACGAGTTAATGAATACAATACTAGAAGAAAAAAGAAAGCAAGAAAAAATAGTAGAGAGAGTAAATAAAATGGAATTCCCATACAAAAATATTTTATTCAAAGTGTATATACAAGGGAAAAGTTTAGTAACAGCAGCTAGTGAAATGAATTATAGCTATAGAGATTTATGCAGAAAACATGGAATAGCATTAAATATATTTGACGAAATATAATTCTGTCCTATTTTGTCCTTGTATGTCCTACATAAAAAGTGTTTTAATATATAATAGAAAAAATAAAGAAGACCCTCAAAATTCTTTATTAGAAGAGCAGATGTTATTATTAATGTTTGCTCTTTTTATTTTGTTTATTAACATATGCTAGGTATTGTTAATATATATAACGGTTGTTTTTTTAGTATAACCTCCTTTCATAGTGTAGAATAATTTTTGATATAGAACTTTCCTAGCGAGTTCTAAAATATTTGGGAATAGTGAAATGGTATCACAGCAGATTTTGAATCTGCTATTCTTAGTTCGAGTCTAAGTTTCCAAGCCAGGAGAAAGAAACATGAAAAATATTTATGAAAGATTTTCAGAAGAATTATGTCGAAATTGTAGAAATAAACATAAATGTATAGAAGAATTAAGAAAAAGGATAGACGGAACATTATATTGTGAGTTGTATGAAAGAGAAAGCAAACAAGAAGGCTATAAAGACAAAATTAAAATAAATATTACTGCTAAAAAGCATAAACCAATTATGAAAGGAATTGACAAATGAAAATAATACTATATCATAATAATTTATTAAAATTTGGTGGTGTAGATACTTTTGTTTATAATTTCGTGAAAAGAATGTCAAAGTTTTATGATATTCTTTTTTTATATACAACAGCGAATACAGAAAATCTTGAAAGAATAAAAAAATATGTAAAAACAGAAAAATATACAAGCGATAAAAAATATATATGTGATATTTGCCTTTTAGCTAGTGCTTGGGGACAATATCCAGAAACAGTAGTAGCCAAAAGTGGAAGATATGTTCAAATGGTTCATGCTGATTATATAAGAGCAAAAGAAGTAAATTTTATATACAACAAATGGCATAAAACTACTGAACACATAGGAGTAAGCGAACATGTTTGCAAAGTATTTAAAAAATTATATCCAAAAGAAAAAATAACAAGATTATATAACATTCTTGATGAAGTAAAAGAAACAAAACCAATTCTAAAACTAGTAAGTGCGACTAGAGTATCTAAAGAAAAACGGATATGAAAGAATGCTTAAGTTAGCACAAGAGTTAAAGAAAGCAAATATAAAATTCAGATGGACAATATTTACAGATTTAGATTTGTATAATCAAAAGCCGTTTGATTTAGAAGAAATAGTATATATGAAACCAAGTTATGATATATGGAGTTACATTAAAGAGGCAGACTATGGAGTACAATTATCAGATACAGAAGGATATAGTTATTTTATAAACGAATGCTTACAATATGGAACACCTGTAATTAGCACAGATTTTCCAAGTGTTTATGAAAGTGTAGAAAATGAAAAAAATGGATACATATTAGATATGAATTTAAAGAATTTAGATATAGATAAAATAGTCAATAGAATTCCAAAGAATTTTGAGTACAAAGAAAAATGTACAGAAGAAGACTGGATTAAGTTGTTTAATAAAAAAATAGAAAGGAAGAAAACAAAAATGTATAAAGTAGTAGCTAAACACAACTATACTGACAAAAGACCAGAACTTATAGAAAAGTATAACAATGGAAAACAAATAGAATACAACAGTGAAGGAAACGCAAAGATAAAGAAAGATGATATCTATTTAATTAATGATTCTGCAAGAGCAAATGAGATAAAAGAATCTGGATTAGCAGAAGTAAAAAAAATAAGAGAGCAAGTAATAGAAACTGCAAAGAAAGAAGTAAAAGCAGAAACAGCAGTAAAGAAAACAAGAAAGAAAGCTAAATAATGACATATAGAGATAATCCAGAAATAGCAAAGAAATATAAAAGCAAAAGGTGGCAAAAGTTAAGACATCAGAAGCTTATATTAAATCCTTTATGTGAAAGATGTGATAAGAAGCGGGATAAAAACACCTGCTTTTTTTATTCATCATAAAGAATATGTAACAGACAAGAATTATGAAGATGATAGTATATTCTTTAATATAGATAATTTAGAAAGCTTATGTAAGAAATGTCATAATCAAGAACATTTTAGCGAAGAAGCGGAATATAGTTTTGATGAGAATGGAGATTTGATAAGAAATGAAAGAATTTAATGCAAAAGTTTTTCACGAAGAAGGAAAGCCAGACAAAGTAATTTATGAATGCGACAAAGAAAAAAATACAGAATGCAAAGGCTATAAAAATTGCAGAGAATGTAACTATACGACTGATATTAAGTATGCTAGAGATGTTAGCAAGGCTAAGATGATTGTAGAAAAATACAAGATTAATGGAGTAGAATATCAAATAAGTTATTTAGAGGATACAAAAGCTATTGATGTTTTCAGTGCTTTAAATAGAATGATAGTTGGAAATAAAACTTATGATTGTTGTAAAGAAATTGTAATTAATAAATTATTTGAGCCAACAATTATGGTACAACCAATAAAAAAGAATAAATGGTTCATCTAAAATGAAAGGAGATACAAATATGGCTAGTTTAATAAGTAATAAAGATATAGAAAACTTAGAAAGAATAAAAGAAGTATTGAGTGAAGTAAAACAAATACTAAAAGAAATTAGAGAAATAGATAATAAGTTTAGTCTTAGCAATGTAATAGAAGCGGATGAAGATACAATATTAGTATTCAACTGTGACACAATGATGTTTAAACAAGAAGACTTATATAGGCGTGAAGCAATATTGTCAGACAAATTAAACCATAAATGTATTTTATTGAATGGCTACATTAGATTAGATAAAGCAATAGCAGTGGATTATGCAAAAGGAAGAGATTATACAACAGTAACTTATTACAATGAAGATGGAAATCCAGTAAAAGAAGAAACGACACAGTACAAATAGAAAAGGAAAAGTATATATGAATGTAAAAGAGTTAAAAAGTTTTTTGGAAAACTGTAATGAAGATTTAGAAATAGAATTATTGTCATGTTCACATACACATATATATAATGATGTTAACAAAGAGATTGGAACAATAAATAATGAAACAATAGTACCATTAAAAAGTATAAATATAAAGAACAATGATGGCTATGGTGTTGTACTGTTAAGTAATCTACAAGATTAATCCCCCCCATAAGCCTATTTAAGGGCACTCTATGGGAGAACGGTGAGTGGGGCTTCAAAAAATATGCAGGGTAAATTACATAACCCCACCAAAGAAAGGAAGTGAAGACAATGGCAAAGAAAAAAGTATTAGCTTATGAAGATTTAAAGACTTTAAAGGAAACATTTGAAAAAATGAATAATGATAAAAGTAAATTAGCTTTGTCATTGTTGGATGAAGCTTACTTTTGTGGGAATACCCTTAAAAAACTAAAAGAAAAAGTAGAAAAAGATGGTGTTGTAACTGAAATGTGTCAAGGAAATTACAATATAGACAGAGAAAATCCAGCATTAAAGAGTTATAACACTACTATTAAAAACTATCAAACATTAATAAAACAAATAACAGAGCTATTGCCTAATGAAAGCGAAAATAATGGTGACAATTTTGAAAATGATGATTTGGGCGATGACGAATGACTTATATTGAAGAATATTATAATTTTTTAAAGAAAAATCCAGATAAAGCTTGCCATAAGGTACTAGTTACATATAAGAAACTTGTTGATGATATAAAGCATCCAAAACAAGTTTCTTTTTTTAATAAAATAACAGAAGAAAATGAAACACATACTTATGTTTTTGATGAAAAGAAAGGCAATAAACCTATTAATTTCATTGAAAAATATTGTAGGCACTCAAAAGGCAAATGGGCAGGACAACCTGTTAAATTAGAATTATTTCAAAAGGCATTTATTCAGGCTTTATTTGGCTTTATAGACAAAGACACTGGAATACGCAAATATAAAAAAGGTGCTTTGTTTATTGGAAGAAAGAATGGTAAGTCTACAATGGACTCGGGACTGGCTAACTTCATGCTTACTAAAGACGGTGAAGGTGGAGCAGAGATTTATTCAGTTGCTACTAAAAAGGATCAGGCAAAAGTAGTTTGGGACGAAGCTAAGAGAATGATTAAAAAGTCGCCATCTTTAAATAAAAGAATTAGATGCCAAGAAGATGGAATTTTCTACGACGCAACAGAGTCTTTTTTAAAGGCACTGGCAAGCGACTCAAACTCATTAGATGGATTAAATGCACATTTTGTAATTTTCGATGAAGTTCATGCTTGGAAAGATAAAAACTTATTAGACGTAATGTATGACTCAATGAGTGCTAGAGAACAGCCTATGCTTTTAGAAACTTCTACTATGGGCACTGTACGCGAAAGTGTTTTTGATAACGAATATGACTACTTTTCAGAAATAATTGAAGGTTATGAAGGTAAAAGCGAAAAAGTAGATGAAACAGTACTGCCGGTTATTTATGAATTAGACAATCCAAACGAATGGCAAGACGAGAAAAAATGGTATAAAGCTAATCCAGGACTTGGAACAATAAAGAATATTAAAGACTTAAGAGATAAAGTAAATAGAGCAAAAAATAATCCAACTGAGCTAGTAAATTTGCTTTGCAAAGACTTTAACATTAGGCAAAATGAACAAGATAAATGGGTAAGTTTTGATATAGCAAACAATGAAGCAATTTTTGATATGGAAGAAATCTTTGATACATACGCAATCGGAGGTGTAGACTTATCAAGCACTACAGACCTTACTTGTGCTACTTTGCTAATAATAAAACATGGCAAGAAATACGTATTGCAACAATATTTTATTCCAAGCGAAAGACTAGAGTTTAAAATAAAGGATGACAAAATTCCATATGATAAATGGGAGAAACGTGGACTTGTAACAATATGTGATGGTGCAAAAGTTAATTATAGCGATGTAACACAATGGTTTTTGCGAATGAATGATGAATACAAAATATCTACTTTGTGGATTGGTTATGATCCTTGGAACACTCAATATTGGGTTGAAGAAATGAAAGAATATGGTTTTGAAATGGTAGAAGTAAGACAAGGAGCAAAAACAATGTCAAATCCAATGAAACAAATTGAAGCTGATTTAATAGAAAAAAATGTTATTTATAATAATAATCCAGTTCTAAAATGGTGCTTATGTAATACTTCAGTAAAAAGAGATGAAAATGACAATATAAGACCAGTCAAAGGACAAAAACAGAGAGCAAGAATTGATGGCACAGTAAGTTTAATTATAGCTTACTGTGTTTTATTTGATAAATTAAACGATTATTTAGCATTGCAGGAGGAATAAATGAAAAAGGAAAAACGAAGTTTATTTGAAATGATTTTTGGTAAAAGAATCCAAAAGACAATAGGAAACTATCTACAGCTTATGTCAGGATTTAATCCAGTATATACAGATACAAGTGAAAATATATATGACAATAACATAGCAAGAGAATGTATTAACACAATTTCTACTCATGCAGCTAAAA
>CALXEU010000053.1 GCA_944387395.1 uncultured Clostridia bacterium
AGGTATTGCTAAGAATTATTTACAAAAAGAAGAACTAGAAAAACTAAACGATTTAACTAATTTATTTTTAGATGTAGCAGAAACAGAAGCAAAAGAGCAGAAAACTATGACAATGAATAAATGGATAGAAGTTGCAGATGATTTATTAAAATATAGAAAGAAAAATATTTTAAAAGATTCTGGAAAAGTATCACATAAGCAAGCAGTAGAAAAAGCAAATGAAGAATATGAAAAATTTAGAATTAAACAAGATAAAGAATATATTTCTAGTATGGATAAAATGCTAAATAAGTATTTAAAAGAAAATAAATAATGTAGTTTTGAAAAGACAAAAATTAAAGGCAAGATATATATAAATAATTACAATAAAGCAATAATATAACCACCAGTAAATTGCATAAGAAATAACAATTTTCTTAAAGTAATAAATTTATATTATAAAAATATAATTAAATAAAACCAAAAGGAGTTTTATTTAATATGAAGATTCTTGCAAAAATAAGAAATTGTAAAAAAACATATCTTTTCATAATAATGTTAATTATAGGCATTAGCTTATTTTTATTTATAAAAATTAATAAAAATACTTATAAAAAATTAAATATTGGAAACACTAATATTAATCAAACTTTAGATAATGTTAGAGAATACATTTTAAAAATAGAACAATACGAAGCAAAAATCGAAGTAACAGTTAATAGCAACAAAAATACAAATAAATATATAATGGAACAATCTCATACATCGGATAATATAGACAAACTAAAAATAATTGAACCTTCAAATTTATCCGGTGTCGAAATTACATATAACAATGGAACATTAGAAGTAAAGAACTCAAAACTTAATCTTTCAAAAATATATAGCAATTATCCTTACATAGAAGATAATAATTTATGGTTAAATTCATTTATAAAAGATTATAAAAATACTGATAGCAAAAATATAAAAATAGAGGAAAATGAAGTTGAAGCTATAGTCAAGTTAGAATTAAAAGAATCTGACAAAATAAAATATAAAACGTTATATTTAGATAAAAAAACATCAAAGCCAACAAAATTAATACTACAAAATAATAACAAACAGGACATAATAATCATAATATATAATGAGATAACGATAAAATAATTTTGCAAAATAAGTTTTACCGGTCTTAATTGAAGTAATAAACACATCAAAAAACAAATCTAAAGTTTTACAAATATTAGGAGTGAAATACTATGGTAATAAAAAGAGGAGATATGTTTTATGCTGATTTAAGCCCGGTTGTTGGCTCTGAACAACGGAGGGATAAGACCTGTTGTGATAATTCAAAATGATATGGGCAACAAGCATAGTCCAACAGTTATAGCAGCAGCGATAACTTCTCAAATGGGAAAAAACAAATTACCTACGCATATAGAAATTGGTCCTGAAAATACTAAACTAAAAACAGAATCAATAGTGCTTACAGAGCAAATCAGAACTATTGATAAAAGCAGATTAAAGGAAAAAATAGGACATATAGATGATGCGACGGTAATGAATCAGATTAATAATGCTCTGGGAGTAAGTTTCGGATTAGGAAAATAAAATATTACAAAAAGGTTTATAGTATAAGACAAAAAGCATTTACAATAGATTGTATAATTCTTTATACTTTCTAAAGTAAATGCTTATTTGATTTATAAATATTAAACCTTTAATTTTTTTATTATTTTTATTTCTGCATATAAATCTTCTACTTTTTTATTTCTAACAGCTAAGGCTTCTCTATATTCGTGTAATATTTCATGATAATTCTGAAAATTCTCATTAGGCTTAAAGAGCATAGACATTCCTTCTTTATAATAGTCACGTTTTCTTTGTTTAGTTGCAGCTTGCATTTTTGCATTATACGAATCAATAAGTTCAAGCCTCTTAATATTTTCTTTCAAATAATCAATATAATCACAAACCAAACTTATTTCATATAAGGTATCATCTATTACTACCTTAAATAAACATTTTAAAATACGAGGACTAATTTTACCATGTCTAGAATTCTCAGAGAGTTGAGTAAGCGCTATAGTCTTATTATAGTCAGCAGGATGAGCGTCTTTAATTAGTTCCTTTAACGTTTCAGAAATGTGAATATGAGTAGTGTAATGCCTTTTGGTTACCAAAGCGTCATATTCATCTGCAACACGAATTATTTTTGCAACAAAAGGAATTTGATCATTTGTAAGACCTTGTGGGTAACCAGAGCCATTTAATGCTTCGTGATGATATAAAGCTCCTTCAGCATAAGGACGTAATTTTATATCATGCATACAAAGGTTATAACCAAGAGTTGTATGAGTCTTCATAATTTCAAATTCCTCATCTGTTAACTCTGACGGTTTTGTTAGAATCTCAGGGGGAATTTTAGATTTACCAATATCATGAAGATATCCACAAATCATAGCATGAACGGTAAATTTTTTATTTAACTTTAGATATTGACAAAGCCTACCACACAAATTTCCAACGTTTTCAGAATGTATTTTTGTCATAGGATCTAGTCTATTTAATATTTCTAATTCATATTGAATATCTTTATCTAAATTATAAATTTTTATTGATGTAGAATCATAAAAATCAAACTTTTCAGTATACATTTTTGTTCTCCTTTTTACTGTATATATTATAATGAATAAAATATCTATTTAGAATTATAATAATTATAAAAAAATTATAAAATAATAATATTTATCACTATAATTACATATTTATAAGAATAATAACACTAAATAGTAAAAAAGACAATAAAAATTATTAATTTGCTTGACATTTATTAAAACTTGTATTATCTTATGTATAAGATTTTAGAAAATATGAGAGGGGGTGAACTTGGTAGATGAGTTCAGAAGAAATATTTGAAAAAATAAAAAAAATAATAGTTGAACAATTAGGAGTAGCTGATACAGCAGTTACTATGGAAGCTTCTTTTATAGATGATCTAGGAGCAGATTCATTAGATATTGTAGAATTAATAATGGCATTAGAAGAAGAATTCGATACTGAAATACCAGACAGTGATGCTGAAAAAATAGTTACAGTTAGTGATGTTGTTGATTACATAAAAGATCACGTTGCTTAAGATAAAACAAAACGAATACAATACTTTAATTTATGTATTCGTAAATTTGAAAGGTGAATAACCTTTCTTTTTTAATAAAGGAGGAATCTATGGAAAAAGACTTTAGTTTACTAGAAAAAAGCATTGGATATACATTTAAAGACAAAAAACTATTAAAAAAAGCCTTAACGCATACATCATATGCATACGAAAACAAAATGGAAAGCAATGAAAAATTAGAATTTTTAGGTGACAGTATCCTGGAATTTTTATCTAGTAAATATATTTATAACAACTATCCAAAACTAAAAGAAGGAGAAATGACTAAAGTTAGAGCTGCGGTTGTATGTGAGGAAAGTTTACACAAAATAGCAGAAAGGCATAATTTTAGTGATTTCTTATTTGTTGGAAAAAGTGAACAAATGCATCAAGGTAATAGAAAAATAGCAATTATGGCCGATAGTGTAGAAGCGGTAATTGCAGCAATTTATTTTGATTCAGGACTAGAGAACGCAGAAAAATTCATTATAGAAAATTTAAAAATTGAGATAGAAAATGCAAGTAAAAATGTTGGAATGAAAGATTATAAAACAGTTTTACAAGAAAAATTACAAGTAAATGGAAATGTAAATATAGAATATGATATAATTGACGAAAAAGGTCCTGACCATGATAAAACTTTTACGGCTGAAGTTAAAGTTAATGGAAGAAAACTTGCAGATGGATCTGGAAGAACTAAAAAACAAGCTGAAATGAATGCTGCAAACAAAGCATTGCAAAAAATAAATAAAATTTAAGATAACAGTATTGGAACTAAAGAAAAGGTTGAAAAATAATTACAATTTTGACGTTGTCAAACTTCATTTGAAATTTAATTGAGCGTACATGGAGTACGCCTCATAAATTTCAAACTCATTCTCCTAGTCAAAATTTAATTCTTTTTCAACCAGATTTGTGACTAGAAAGAAATGTAACATAAAAATGAAAATCATAAAGCAATAGTTATATAAATGGTTTTATATAACGAAAGGAGGAACCAATATTGAAGAAAGAATATATAATTCCAATATTTGTACCACATTTAGGATGTCCAAAATGTTGCACATTTTGCAATCAAAAAACAATAAGTGGAGAGCAAAAACAAGTTAGCGCTAAAGATGTAAGAGATACAATTGAATATTATCTAAAAAACTTTAAATATGACAATAGATACATTGAAGTAGCTTTTTTTGGAGGAAGTTTTACAGCAATAGAAATAGAAAAGCAAAAAGAACTATTAGAGGCAGTACAACCATATATAAAACAGAAAAAAGTAAATAGTATTAGACTTTCTACAAGACCTGATGCCATAAATCTAGAAATATTAAAAATGTTAAAACATTATAAAGTAAAAACAATTGAACTTGGAGTACAATCTTCCAATAACTATATATTAGCAAGATGCAAAAGAGGTCATAGTTTTGAAGATGTAAAAAAAGCATCAAGATTAATTAGATTATTTGGCTTTAATTTAGGACATCAGATGATGGTGGGACTTCCTGATAGCACAGAAAAAGATGATATTCAAACGGCTAAAGATTTAATAAAATTAAAACCTAAAATGGTAAGAATATATCCTGTTTTAGTAATAAGTGGAACAGAATTAGAACAAGAGTATAAAAAAGATGAATTTTTGCCACTTACAGTTGAACAAGCAGTAGAAAGAAGCAAAGAAATAGTAAATTTATTTAACAAAAAACATATTCAAGTAATAAGAGTTGGGCTTCAAAACACAGATACCATAACAGATATTTCACAAAAACAAAGTGAAGTTGTTGCAGGACCATATCATCCAGCCTTTGGGCAATTAGTAGATGATGGTCTATGGTATGATAAAATTGTTCATAAAATAAAAAAGATAAATGCTAATATAACAAAGGTAGAGATAGAAGCAAATCCTTATGATGTAAATAACATAGTAGGACATAAAAAAGAAAACATACATAGACTAAAAGATACATATGCTCTAATTTCAACAGTTAGAGCAAACGAACATATAAAAAAAGGAAATTTTAAAATTAATATATGTTCTTAAATAACATAAATAAAAGTTCAGACTAAACAATTTAACAGTCTGGACTTTTTCTAAATATAGATACTCTCAAACCAAATTTGCATAAAATTGCTAAATTTAGTTAATACTGAAAATAATTAATCTAAAAGATAGGAGTTTTATGGAAAATAAAGAAAGCAAAAAACAAATGCAAATGAGAAAAAACATAAGTAAAATATGTAACAATGAAGAATTAAAAACCAAAAAGTTTATAAAAGAATATTTTATAATAACAACAGGAGCATTAATAATGGCAATAGGAGTATCTCTTTTCTTATTACCCAATGAACTATCAACAGGAGGATTTTCTGGATTAGGAACAATAGTTTATTATGTACTAAAATTTCCACTTGGAGCTACAACACTAGTATTAAATATACCTTTACTATTAATTGCATATTTTAGAATAAGCAAAGAGTTATTTTTAAAATCTATATATGGAACATTTGCATTATCATTTTTTATAGATATTTTAGACAGGTTACAGCCCATAATTCATGATAGATTTCTAGGTTGTATTTACGGTGGAATCTTAATGGGTGTTGGGACCGCAATAATACTAAAAGTAAACGGATCAACAGGAGGTTCGGATTTACTATCATATGTAATTAAATCATTTAAACCACAATATAAAAGTGGAACATTGATTTTAATAATAGATGCTATTATAATTGCATTAAATGTATTTGTATTCAAGGCAATAGATATAGGATTGTACTCTGCAATTGCAATATTCTTAATGAGTAAAATGATAGATTTAATATTCGAAGGAATAAATTTTACAAAAGTTCTTCTTATAATTTCACCAGAGTATAAAAAAATTGCAGAAACAATTGGTAAAAATATAGATAGAGGAAGTACTGCACTTTACTCCAAAGGTATGTATACAAATGAAGATAAAATGACATTACTATGTGTTGGTTCAAGAAATGAAGCATATAATATACAATATATAGCAAAACAAATAGATAAAAATGCATTTATAATAATAATGAATGCAAGAGAAGTTTTGGGTAAAGGATTTAAAAAGCAACTCTAGAATTAAAATAAAAAAAGATTGGAGAGCAAATTATATGCTTATAAAAGCTAGATATACTAAAAATAGTAAAGGAATACTAGAATTTTTTGAGAATACCAATCAACAAGATAAAACTAATTATAATAAATTATTCCAAACTGAAGCTTTTTTTGGCAAAAACGGAGTAACCACAAACAAAAAAGAAGGAGATGGAAAAACTCCTCTTGGAGTATTTAAATTAGGAGTCGCATTAGGTACACATAAAAAAGAAGAAATAAGAGAAAATCCTTATTATATGGAAATAAACGAAAATTTATATTGGGTTGATGATTTGACATCAAATTTCTATAATCAATTAGTTGATATAACAAAAGTTAAAAAGGATTGGAAAAGTGCAGAACATTTAATAGAATATCCTAAAGAATATGAATACATGATTGAAATAAAAACAAATTCAAACAACATTCCTGGAAATGGAAGTGCAATATTCCTTCATTGTAGTTCAAACAAACCGACTGCAGGATGCATTGCAATAGATAAAGAAAAAATGGAAGAAGTATTGAAAAAAATAGACAGAAATGCAATAATAGTCATTGAAAGGAATGAGATAAAATAATGGAACAAAAATATGTACTAAATAATTGTAAATCATTTAGACTAAGAGATGTATTTGAATGTGGGCAATGTTTTAGATGGAATAAACAATTAGATGGAAGTTATACAGGAATTTTTGGTAAAAATGTATTAAATGTTACTGAAGAAAAAGATGATAATGGTTATAAGATTACATTTTGCGGTATATGTGATGGAGACATAGAACAAATATGTAATTTCTATTTTGATTTAGAAAGAAATTACGAAAAAATCAAGCAAGACCTTTCTAAAATTGACAACAATTTAAAAGAAGCAATAGAATATGGCTCTGGAATAAGGATACTAAACCAAGACCTATGGGAAATGATTATATCATTTATAATATCAGCAAATAACAACATTCCTAGAATAAAAGGCATAATAGACAGAATGTCTAAAAAATATGGACAAGAGATAAATTTTAGAGGAGAGAGGTTTTACACGTTTCCAACTTCAAAAGAACTTTCAAAGGCAACAGAAAAGGATTTACGAGAACTAGGAGCAGGTTTTAGAGATAAATACATATTTGAAACTACAAAAATGATAAATAATGGAGAGATTAATTTAGAAGAACTTCAAAAAGAAAAAGAGACCAATGTAATTAGAAATAAACTTTTAACACTATGTGGTGTAGGCCCAAAAGTTGCAGATTGTATATTATTATTTTCTAGTTTAAAGCGTTTTGACGTATTTCCAATAGATGTGTGGGTTAGAAGAGTAATAAATGATTTATATATTCACAATGAGGTAGAAGCAAAAGTAGACAAAAAACAGATAGAAAACTTAGCAAAAGAGAAATTTGGAGACTTAGAAGGAATTGCACAACAGTATTTATTTTTTTATAGAAGAGAAAGGGACTAAAGGTTGAAAAATAATTACAATTTTGGCGGTGTCAAACTTCATTTAAAATTTAATCAACGTACACAAAGTACGCCTCATAAATTTTAAATTCATTTTCCTTGCCAAAATTTAATTCTTTTCCAACCAGATATATATGCTTTTAGAAAGGAATGATTGAGAAATGGGTATGCAGATAATTTATGGTAAAAGCGGAACTGGAAAATCTAGCTATATTTTTGAGCAAATAAGCAAAAACATAAATAATGGAAGAAAAAAATACATAATAACTCCAGAACAATTTTCATTTACAGCAGAAAAAGAATTGTTAAATGCAATTATAAAGAATCAAAGTACAACTGCTGCAATAAATGCAGAGGTTCTAACATTTAACAGAATGGCACATAGAGTATCACAAGAGGTTGGTGGAAGTAATAAAACTACACTTTCAAACTGTGGTAAAGCCATGCTTCTTTATAGCATACTCTCAAACAAGAAAAACAATCTAAAGTTTTTAGGAAAATCTACAAACAATGTAGATATGGTATTAACACAAATAACAGAACTAAAAAAACACGGAGTAAGTGTAGAGAATCTGCAAGACTTGAAAGAAAATATAGAACAAAAATACCTAGCAAGCAAGCTAAATGATATTTATACAGTTTATAGTTTGTTTCAAGAAAAGATTTCTAATAACTACATAGATGAGAATGATTCATTAACAGTGCTTGAAAGTCAATTAGACAAGACAAATATGTTTGACAACACAGAAATATACATAGATGAATTTGTAGGATTTACAAAACAAGAATATCTTATAATTGCAAAACTATTAAAAGTAGCTAACAAAGTTACAATAGCTGTTACGACTGACAGCCTAGAAGAAAATAAACATCCTGCAAACGATATATTTTATAGTAATAAAGAGACTGTAAGAAAACTTTTAAAAAAAGCAGAAGAAGTTAATATAAAAATAGAAGAACCAATATATTTAGATGAATTAAAAAGATTTAAATCACAAGAGTTAGTACATATAGAAAGTAATTTATACAGTTTTCCTTATAAGAAATATAATGAAAAAGAAATAAAAAATTTACATTTATTTTTAGCAAATAATCAATATTCAGAAATAGAAGAAGTAGCTAAAAATATTATTAAATTAGTAAAAAAAGAAAATTATCGATATAGAGATATATCTGTAATTACCAAAAACTTAGATACATATTCAAACTTGTGTAAAGCAATTTTTAATAAATATAAAATTCCAGTTTATATAGATGAAAAAAGAGATTTAAGCCAAAATATTTTAGTTAAATATTTAATAGCTATATTAGATATTTTTGCAAGTAATTGGGCATATGATAGTGTATTTAATTATATAAAATCAGGATTTTTAGATATACAAGAAGAAGATATTTATTTATTAGAAAACTATGCTCTAAAATGGGATATAAAAGGAAGTAAATGGTATAAAGAGGACTGGAATTTTTACGATAGTGAGGAAATAATCCAAGAAAAAATAGACCACATAAATTTGTTAAGAAGAAATGTAACAAAACCACTATTAAAATTAAAAGAAAATTTATCAGGAAATAAAACAGCTAAACAAATTTCAGAAAATCTCTATAATTTTCTTATACAAAATAGAATAAATGAAATACTTGAAAAGAAAATACAGAATCTAAACGATTTAGGAAAGGTTAATGTTGCATCTGAATACGAGACCAGCTGGAAAGTTGTAATGCAAGTATTAGACGAAATAGTGTTAGTATTTGGAGAGGATAATATAACATTTGAAAATTACATGCAAATTCTAAAAATGGGACTAGGAGAAAGTAAATTAGGAACAATTCCAATGTCTCAAGACGAAGTAACTGTTGGAGATGTGGATAGATCTAGGAGTCATAAAGTAAAAGCAGTATTTATTATAGGACTAAACGATGGGATATTTCCATCTGTAAATAAAGCAGAAGGATTTTTAAATGATGATGATAGAGAAAAAATACTGCAATATGGAATAGAACTTGCAAAAGGCACTATAGAAAGAATTTATGAAGACAACTTTAATATATACAAGGCATTTACAACTGCAGAAGAAAAAATATATTTATCTTATTCATCATCAGATATGGAAGGAAAATCGTTAAGACCATCTACACTTGTTACAAGAATAAAGAAAATGTTTACAGAACTTAAAGAAGAAAGCGATATAGTTAATAGGAAATCAGAAATAGTTACGCAGCAGAATATTTTTGAGGAATTACTAATTAATTTACGAGAGTTTAGAGATGGCAAGGAAATTGATCCAATCTGGTTTAATATATACAATATATATATAGAAAATTCAAAATGGAAAGATAAATTAGAGATGGCAATAAAAGCTCTAAATTATGATAATACACCAGAAAAAATAACCAAAGAAAATATAGACAAGTTATATGGTGATACATTAAAAACAAGTGTATCTAAATTGGAACAATACGCTAATTGTGCATTTTCATACTATTTAAAATACGGATTAAAACTTGCAGATAAAGAAACTCTAAAAGTTGAGACTATAGATACAGGAACATTTATGCATGATGTAATAGATAACTTTTTTGCTAAATTAGAAGAAAAACAAATAAATATTAGAGAGTTAAACGATGAAGAAATAGAAAACATAGTTTCTGAAATAGTAGAAGAAAAACTAAATCTAAACAGAAACTATATATTTAAAGCCACTGCTAGATATAGAATCTTAGCTCAAAGATTAAAAAAGGTTGTTACTTTAAGCATAAAATATATAGTTCAAACTTTAAAACAAAGTGAATTTGAAGTATTTGGACATGAAGTGGAATTTGGTGGAAAGGGTAAATTTCCTCCAATAATGGTAACTACAGATTCTGGTAAGAAAGTAGAAATTACAGGAAAAATAGATAGAGTAGATATTTTAAAACAACAGGATGGAACATATGTAAGAGTAATAGATTACAAATCATCAATTCATAGTGTGGACTTAAATAAAGTAATATCTGGTCTTCAAATTCAATTATTAACTTACTTAAATGAAACTTGTAAAGTGGAAGATTTTATACCAGCTGGAGTATTATATTTTTCGTTATTAGATAAAACAATTTCTACAAATAAAAAGTTGACTAATGAGGAAATTGAGAATAAAATAAAACAAGAATTTAAAATGAAAGGGTTAATACTAGCTGATGTTAATGTAATTAAAAAGATGGATACCAATATAGAAAACGAACCAAGAGGAATAAGCAAAATTATTCCTGCAGGTATTACAAAAGATGGACAGATAAATAAACAGTCTACAACAGGAGCAGTAACAAAGGATCAATTCGAATATTTACAAAAATACACTGATAAAATTATAAAGCAAATATCAGAAGAAATATTAAAAGGAAACATTTCAATAAAACCAGTATTTAATACCGCAGGAAAAACAACACCTTGTACATATTGTAAATATAAATCAATTTGCAGATTTGATGAACAAAATCCTTCTTGTAAATATAATTATATAAGTAATCTGAACAAAGATGCTATATTGGATTCAATAAAGGATAAGGTTGAAAAATAATTAAAATATTATATGTTTAACTTTTGTCATTTCAAAAATAAATTTATAAACTCAGAAAGGAATAATGCAAAGTATGGAAAATGTAATAGATTTATCTAATGAGAATGTGGTTCATATAAAAAAAGATAAAATCGAGTATTTACAATTTCGCAAATTATTAGAATTTAAAAATTTAGTGCATTGTTATACATTAAAAGTCCATGATGTGAATTTTAAAATGAACTGGGATGAAGAACACAAATATATTTTAGAAGAAAATTATAATAAAATATGTAATGCTCTAAAAATAGAACGAAAATCAATAATAAGACCACATCAAACACACACTGATTGTGTTGAAATTGTGGAAAGTGATGTACAAGAATTTGAAAATGTAGATGGACTAATAACAAATAAGAAAGATTTAAATTTGGTTTTATCATTTGCAGATTGCACACCAATTTTATTATATGATCCAATTAATAAAGTTATTGCAAATATTCATTCAGGTTGGAGAGGAACTGTGCAGAAAATAGGACAAAAAGCTGCAAAAAAAATGATAAATAATTTTAATACAAAACCAGAAAATATAATTGCGTGTATAGGGCCATGTATTGGTAAATGTCATTTTGAAGTAGATGAAGATGTAAAGAATATTTTTGAAAAAACTTTTAGCTATTTTAATAGAAATTTTGATATAATAGAAAAAAGAAATGATAAATACCATATAGATACTACTCTGATAAACAAACTAATGTTACAAGAAGTTGGCGTAAAAAAAGAAAATATAATAGAGAGCGGAATTTGTACATACTGTAATTCAGATTATATGCATTCATATAGAGCAAATGGAAATCAAGTTGGAACAAATAATATAGCTGTTCTAGGACTTAAATAAAAGAAAAGGAGGGCTAAAATGATACCAAATAAATTAAAAAAAGGAGATACAATAGGAGTAATTGCTCCATCAAATTGCATAGATGAAGGAGATTTAGAATATATAAATGCATCTATATCTCTTATGGAAACATCAGGGTTTAAAATAAAATTTGGCAAATACATAGCTGAAAATACATTTAAATATGGAACTGATCCAAAGAAGAGAGCTGAAGATATTAATACAATGTTTGCAGATAAAGATGTTAAAGCAATAATGTGTGCAAAAGGTGGAGAAGACTCTAACTCTTGTCTAGATTATATAAATTATGAAATAATTAAAGAAAATCCCAAAATAATATGTGGATTTAGCGATAATACAAGCATATTAAATGTTATAAATGATAAAACAAATTTAGTTACATATCATGGGCCAACTTTTAAGTCATTAACATCTTGGGATACTGAATATGCCTACAAAGAATTTATGCTTAAATTCGCAAAAGCAGAAAATTACATAGGAAGTATAGAAGACGAATATGAAACTTTAAAAGACGGAGTCGCAGAAGGAAAACTGGTTGGAGGAAATCTTAGCTTATTTTCAAAACTCATAACAGGTAAATATTCTATTAACGTAGAAAATAAAATACTTTTTTTAGAAGAATTAGGATTTGAGTCAAGTCCTGAGACGGTAAATAGCAATATTTATTATTTAAAACAAAATGGAGTTTTTGATAAAATTTCCGGTTTATGGATTGGAAATTATTATCATAAATCTAGAATAACCTTAGAAGAAATAATAATAAGAGCTTTAGAAGATAATTATAATTTTCCTATAATAAAATCAGAAAATTTTGGACATATAGATAAAAAATCTATTATTCCTATAGGTATAAATGCAAGAATTAATACAAAAGACGATAGAAAAGTAGAATTATTGGAAAATATGATAAATTAAAATTAGGGAATTGAGGAAGAAATGTACGATAATTGGGAAGATTTAGAAAAATCTATAGTTGGATGTAAAAAATGTAAGTTATGCACAGGTAGGAACAATATTGTATTCGGAGTCGGTAATAAAAACGCAGATATAATGTTTATAGGGGAAGGACCAGGTGCAGATGAAGATAGAATTGGAGAACCATTTGTTGGAAAAGCCGGTAAATTAATGGATCAAGCTTTTAAAGGTTTAGGGATAGACAGAAATGAAGTATATATTGCAAATATTGTGAAATGTAGACCTCCACAAAATAGAACGCCAGAACAGGATGAAGCAAGAGCATGCTTAGATTACCTAAGAAATCAAGTTATGTTAGTAAGACCAAAAATAATAGTTTTGCTTGGTAGTACAGCTCTTAAGAATATTTTAGGGGAAGAATATGCAATTACTGCATCAAGGGGAATTTGGACTCAAAAAAAGGGTATATTATATATGCCTACATGGCATCCAGCAGCATTGCTTAGAGATGAATCTAAGAAAATTGATTTTTGGAAAGATTTAAAACAAGTCATGAGTAAGTATGATGAACTTATGTCAAAAACTGTTTAAATATACATAAATAGAAAAAGAGTATAATGTTTTTAATAGGTGCAACAACTTGTTGCACTAATTTTTTGAAAACAAAATTTAAAACAGAGTTATAATAATAATTAAGCAAAAGGTGAAGAAAGTCGAAATTTGACACATGATTATTCTTGACTTTAATAAAACATGTTAATATAATAATCTTACAATTTTATTCAAATAATTTGTATTATACTTTTATGTTACTTTAATCTAAATAAAATTTCCGCAAAGCTAAAAATTAAAATACTAATAAGTCTATAAAATATTTATAATAATTATATTGACTTATGAGTAAATATATACTAAAATAAAGAAAGAAGGAATGCATATAGGAACGAAAAAATATACCGACATAACTTATGACGAAATTCCAAAATATATAAAAACTGGACTTAAAAGAAAAGATGGAACTACAATAAAGTGTTTTAATTACAAATATGAACTAGGGTATAGAAAAGAATTTTCAATATTAAAAGAAGATAAAACTGAGGACATAATAACAAATGAAAGTAAAATTAAAGAATCATATAAAAAGCACCAAATTCATGATAAGTTATTTAAAGATATATTTTCAGATAAAAATGAGGCAGTAAAATTTATAAACAAATATTTAAATTTACAAATACCATTAAAACAAGAGCAAATAGAAGCATATTCCACTGAATTTATAACAGAAGAATATTATAAAGAAAATGCAGATATTGTTTATAAAATAAAAGATAAAGATATATTTTTTTTAATAGAGCATCAAAGTAAAATAGATAGAACAATGCCGTTTAGAATGAATGAATATGCAAGCTTAATAATAAGAAAAGCAATAGATAAAAGTAAAATGAGACAAAAAGATTATAAGTTCCCACTAGTAATAAAAATTGTTTTATATACAGGGCATAAAAAATGGAATGCTGAACTTGAATTAAAAAATATACAGGAGGTGTTGACAGGGTATAAACCAAGTTTAGAAGATTATAATATAATAGATGTAAACAACTATAGAGATGAAGATTTATTAAATGACAACCTATTAGTATCAAAGGGAATGTATGTAGAAACAATAAAAAATAAACAAGAAGTTGTTCAAAAGCTAGAAAAAATGATAAAAAGCGTAAAAGAACAGGATATACCTGGAGGAGCAAGATTTATAGGAGTAATAGAAAAATATGTACTAGAGATAAAGAATAAAAATCTAAATTTAGATGAAGAAAAGGAAGGAGGAAAAATAAGAATGTCATTTTTAGAATTGTTACAAGAATACCAAGAAGACTTATATAATGATACACAGAAAATGAAAAAAATGAAAATAAAACTAGCAAATAAATCTGCTGAATTAGAAAACAAATATATAGAGATATCAAAGAAATCAGAAGAAGTAGCAAAGAAATCAGAAGAGGTAGCAAAGAAATCAGAAGAGGTAGCAAAGAAATCAGAAGAGGTAGCAAAGAAATCAGAAGAGGTAGCAAAGAAATCAGAAGAGGTAGCAAAGAAATCAGAAGAGGTAGCAAAGAAATTAGAAAAAGTAGAAAGAAGATCAGAAGAAGTAGAGATAAAATTAAAAAAAATTGAAAATGATAAAGACTATATAGCTAAAGAAAGAGAAAAATTAACAAGAGAGAAAAATACGATTATTAAAAAAGAAGAAAATACTATAAAGGCATTAATTAAAAGTGGCTTATCAAATGACGAAATATCAAAATTACTAGAAATAAGCCAATTAAGAGTAGAAAATATTGCTAATAAGTTCAACAATACATAAAGATGTGAAAAGTAGTATTAATTCTGAATAAATTTTACTTGACAGACGCAAACAATTGTCCTTATAATACAGAAGGAAATAATTATAAATTTATTTCTAATTTAATTTCTATTATTAGGAAGGAATAAAAAATGAATATAGAAGACATAAGAAAATATTGTTTGAATTGTAAAATTAAACCATGTAAAAATAAAGGATGCCCTCTTGGAAATGATATACCAGCCTTTATTCATGAAGAAGACATAAATAATGCTTTTGAAATTTTGTGTAATACAACTGTGCTTCCTGCAATATGTGGTAGAATATGTCCTCATGAAAAACAATGTCAAGGAAGTTGCATAAGAGGGATAAAGGGAGAGCCAGTTTCTATTGGACAAATGGAGGCCTTTATTGGAGATAAAAGTCTAGAGGAAGGTTACAAAATTCCAACATGTAAAAAAGTAGAAAATAAAAAGGTTGCTGTTGTTGGAGGAGGACCAGCAGGACTTACTTGTGGAGCATTTTTAGCAAGAGCAGGAGTAGGCGTAACAATTTTTGATAAACATTCAGAATTAGGTGGAATTCTTACTCATGGTATACCGGAATTTAGATTATCAAAAGAAATAACCAAGGCTACAATTAATAAAATATTAGATTTGGGAATAAAATGCGAAACTAATAAGGAACTAGGGAAGAATTTAGACTTAAAAGATTTAACTAGAGATTATGATGCTGTATTTATATCAATTGGAGCAAATGTACCTACTAAGATGAATATAGAAGGAGAAGAATTAGAAGGAGTATATGGAGGGAATAGTTTACTTGAATATAATTTACATCCATCATATGTTGGAAAAAAAGTTGCAGTAATAGGCGGAGGAAATGTTGCAATGGATTCTGCTAGAACAATAAAAAGACTTGGAGCAGACAAGGTTTATATTATTTATAGAAGAGCTGAAGAACAAATGCCAGCAGAAAAGAAAGAAATAGAAGCTGCAAAAAACGAAGGAATAGAATTTTTATTTCAGACTAATATTATAAAGATATTAAACTCAGATTCACTAAAAAATAGTAAGTTAGATAAATCTAAATTGAATAACGAGTGCAACTCAAATAATGTAGTTGCAGTTGAATGCATAAAGACACAGCTAGTTCAAAAGGAAGGAGAGACAAGACTTTCACCTGTTAATATAGAGAATAGTAATTATCTAATGAATATAGATTATGTAGTAATGGCAACGGGATCTAAACCTGAGGAAGACAAAATAATGGAGTTTGAAAAGAATAAATGGGGTTACATACAGGTAAATGAAAATATGCAAACGTCAATAGAAAAAGTATTTGCTGGAGGAGATATAGTAGGAGAAAAACAAACTGTTGCTTGGGCTGCAAGAAGCGGAAGAGATGCATCAGAAAAAATTATAGAATATCTTTTAAAATAAAAATATAAAAAATCAGATGTCTGTAAATGACACCTGATTTAATTATATTTATATATTAGGAAAATCATAATGGCTTTCCTATTTGTTCTTGTCTGTCTCAAATTCACGTTTTAATATAACTTTTTTAATATATCTAATTAACCTTGAAAATGCAGTATCTTTATAAGGTATTAAATAAGTGCTAGGGTGATAGCTTTCTGTTATTCCATCAAATTTCTTATCTAGATTTTCCATCATTTCAATATAGAAAGTATTAAAGAAATGGTAACTATCTGTTGTACCAATTAAATCCTGATAGTTATATAACTTTTGTCTAAAGGTATAAATATCATCCGAACTAATTAGTGATTTTAAAAGAGTACTAAAGAAAGATTTTATAATTAATTCTTGTGCATTAAAATAAATATTTCTAATTTGCTGTTTTAAATCACTTATTTTATCTGAGATATTTTTTACTTTAGAAAGTGATAAATCCTCATTTTTTATTTTGGCTGATAATTTAATTAATCTTTCTTCCAAATCTAATAATTTATCAAAAGAAGAAGATACGTGATTGTAAACTTTTTCTCCACAAAATGCACAAAATTTATTTTTAAAATGATCATTACTATTAAATGTACTATCAAATAAAACTTCTTCACCTGTAACGTATGCCATTTGAGCAATTAAATTGCAAATAATAGGATAACAATTTGAACTTATTGTTGAAAATGTTATTCCGTAATAAGTAACAGATTCAAAATTAGAGTCCAAAACATTAGAAGTTATAGTCTGAACTGCTGCTTCATTTAATGCCATATCTCTTGCTTTTTGACCTTTAAATGTACAAAGACCAAGTCTAGTTAGATTACCTTTTGAATCTTTTCTCTCTTGCAAATTATGAATAAGTTCATGAACTGCAAATTTTTCTAAATCCGAAAGTCCCATTCCATCCCTAAAGTAAACAGAAGAATCTTTGTAAAAATAGCTAGCTTCTGCCAAACCTTCACGTAAAGTGGCAATGTACATAGGTAATTTAGAAAATCTTTCATAAAGTGAATCATAAGTAAACCCATAATTTGGAAAACCTAAAGCGAGTTTTTTGCTAACATTTTTTGCAATACTTTTAATGCTTTCTTCATCTAAGGGTTCTATTATAGAAATTCCGTTCTTCTTTAACTCAGATTCGGCATTCATTTAAATTCCTTTCTTCATTGTACCGACGTATAAAGTAGGTAACAAATCTCTTTAGTAAAATATTTATCTACATTATACTACATAATAGTATAAAAATATGTAACAAAAAGGTTAAAAAACTATTACATTTATATTACAAAAAATATCTCAGATGTTACTAATGTAACTCTGAGATATAGTATTTAAATTTATTTAATAACAATATTGTATATTTTATTTTTTACATATATTTCCTTAACAACTGTAACATTTTGTAATCTATCTTTTACTGCTTCATGAACTGCATTTTTTATTATTTCTTCATCTTCATTAAGTGCTATATCTATAGAAGCTCTTAATTTACCATTTATCTGAATAGGTAAATTTATAGTATCATTTACAGTTTTAGCTTCATCATAAACAGGCCAAGGAGTTTGAGATATTTCTTTTTCATATCCTATTTTCTCATATAGTTCTTCTGTAATATGAGGAGCAAATGGATTTAATAGCTCTAGGAATGTTTTAAACTCTGCTTTATTTATTCTCTTAAGTCTGTAAAATTCATTTACCATTGTCATAAATGTAGAAATACATGTGTTAAATTTCATTTCTTCAATATCATTTGAAACTTTTTTTATAGATTGATGCATCATTTTTTCAAAATCTTTTGAATATTCTGTACCATCAACTAAAATATCTTGTAAGTTCCATACTCTATCTAAAAATTTGAAACATCCACGAATACTGTCTACTGACCAAGGAGCTGTTTGATCAAATGGTCCCATAAACATTTCATAAACACGAAGGGTATCTGCACCATATTCTGCAACAACATCATCTGGATTTACAACATTTCCTTTAGACTTACTCATCTTCTCACCATTTGAACCTAAAATCATTCCGTGAGACGTTCTCTTAGCATATGGTTCACATGTTGGAACAATACCTATATCATATAAGAATTTATGCCAAAATCTTGAATAAAGTAGGTGTAATGTAGTGTGTTCCATTCCTCCATTATACCAATCTACTTGTTTCCAGTAGTTAAGAGCTTCTTTAGAAGCTAAGGCATTGTTGTTATGTGCATCCATATATCTTAAATAATACCAAGATGAGCCTGCCCATTGAGGCATTGTATCTGTTTCACGTTTAGCTGGAGCACCACAGCAAGGACAAGTTGTGTTTACCCATTCAGAATGTTTTGCAAGAGGAGATTCTCCGTTTTCACCAGGTTCAAAATCTTTTACATCTGGTAAAACAAGTGGTAGTTCATTTTCTGGAACAGGAACCCATCCACATTTTTCGCAATAAATCATAGGGATTGGCTCGCCCCAATAACGTTGTCTAGAAAATACCCAGTCACGAAGTTTATAGTTAACCTTCTTAGTTCCAATTTTATTATCTTCTAGCCAAGAAACCATTTTTGAAATTGAATCTTGCTTATTTAATCCATTTAAGAATTCAGAATTAATGTGTAGTCCGTCATCAGTATAGGCCTCTTTAGATACATCTCCACCTTCAATTACAGGAATAATTTCTAAACCAAATTTATTTGCAAATTCATAATCTCTATCATCGTGTGCAGGAACAGCCATAATAGCTCCAGTTCCATATGTAATCAATACATAGTCAGAAACCCAAATTGGAATTTCTTTTCCATTTGCAGGGTTTATTGCCTTTATGCCTTTTATTTCAACTCCTGTTTTTTCTTTATTTAATTCTGAACGCTCAAAATCTGATTTTAAGGTAGCTGCAGTTTGGTATGCCTTAACTTCATCTAAATTTAAAATTTTATTTTCTAATGTTTTTAAAATAGGATGTTCTGGTGCTACTACCATATATGTTGCACCAAACATTGTGTCAGGTCTAGTTGTATAAATCTTTAGAGTTTCTTCTGAGTCTGCAATTTTAAATATAACTTCTGCGCCTTCACTTCTTCCAATCCAGTTTTTTTGTTGAAGTTTTATTTTCTCTAAATAATTTACCTTATCTAAATCATCAATAAGCCTTTGTGCATACTCTGTAATTTTTAGCATCCATTGACTTTTTTCTTTCTGAACAACAGGACTACCACATCTCTCACAAACGCCATTTACAACTTCCTCGTTAGAAAGTCCAACTTTACATCCAGTACAGAAATTTATTGGCATAGTTGTTTTATATGCTAATCCTTTTTTATAAAGTTGTATAAAGATCCATTGAGTCCATTTGTAATATTCAGGATCTGTTGTATTTATTGCTCTTGACCAGTCAAATGAAAAGCCAATTGATTTTAATTGTCTAGTGAAATTTTCTATATTTTTAGCAGTTACAATTTTAGGATGAATATGATTTTTTATTGCATAATTTTCTGCAGGTAATCCGAATGCATCAAATCCTATTGGAAACAATACATTATAACCTTGCATTCTACGTTTTCTTGCAATAATATCCATTGCTGTGTATGATCTTGGGTGACCAACATGTAATCCTTGTCCAGAAGGATAAGGAAACTCAATTAAACCATACCATTTTTCTTTTGAAGAATGGTTGTCTGCTTTAAAAGTTCTATCTTTTTCCCATTTATCTTGCCATTTTTTTTCTATTTGTTTAAAGTTGTATGACATAGTATTACTCCTTTTTGTTCTTAATTATCTATGTATAAGATTATATACACGATGTAGTGAAAAGTCAAGTAATATTTGATATAGATAGAACATATTTTCGCAAAAATTATGTAAAAAATAATTGAAAAAATAAAAATGTTATTATATAATGTTTTCGAATAAAAATACCAAAAATAAAAATAATATAAACATACATATGAATAAAAGACAAAAGGAGGAATTAAAATGTCTTTAGAAGTTACAGAAGAACAGAAAAATCACATTCAAAACATGATTGATAATCTAGTAGAAAGAGCAAAAAAAGCTTCAATGGAATATATGAAGTTAAATCAACAGCAGGTAGATAAAATTGTTAAAGCAATGTCTATGGCAGGACTAGAACACCACATGGAACTTGCTAAAATGGCAGTTGAAGAAACAGGCCGTGGTATTTATGAGGATAAAATAACAAAAAACATGTTTGCAACTGAATATATTTATCATAGCATTAAATACAGCAAAACTGTTGGAGTTATTTCGGAGAACGAAGAAGAAGGATATGAAGAAATTGCAGAGCCTGTTGGAATAATTGCAGGAGTTACTCCAGTTACAAACCCAACATCAACAACAATGTTTAAGTCAATAATTTCAGCTAAAACTAGAAATGTAATAATATTTGGTTTCCATCCAGGCGCTCAAAAATGTAGTGTAGCTGCCGCAACTATTTTAAGAGATGCAGCAGTTAAAGCAGGAGCACCAGAGGATTGCATTTTATGGATAGAAGAACCTTCTGTTACCGCGACATCAATGCTTATGAACCATCCAGGAGTAAATTTAATACTTGCAAC
This sequence comes from uncultured Clostridia bacterium, assembly GCA_944387395.1. GTDB lineage: Bacteria > Bacillota > Clostridia > TANB77 > CAG-508 > CAG-245. The sequence continues at coordinate 21,424 of CALXEU010000053.1, forward strand.
TGGCGGTACGGGAATGGTTAAAAGTGCATATTCATGCGGAAAACCAGCACTTGGAGTTGGCCCTGGTAATGTACCTTGTTATATAAATAAAACGGCAAAGCTAAAAACATCTGTAAATGATTTAGTACTTTCTAAATCATTTGATAACGGAATGATTTGTGCATCAGAACAATCAGTAATTGTAGATAAAGAAATTCATGAAGAGTTTGAAGAATTAATGAAAGAAGCAGGATGCTATTTTCTAAACGAAGAGGAAACTAACAAGCTTCGTAATTCTATGTTCATACAAGAAAAAGGATGTGCGCTTAATTCTGATATAGTAGGCAAGAGCCCATACGTTATTGCAAAAGGTGCAGGAATAGAAATACCAGAAAGTACAAAAGTACTTGTATTAAAAGAAAATGGAGTTGGAATAGAATACCCATTTTCAAAAGAAAAATTAAGCCCTGTACTTGCATATTATATAGTAGAAAATGAAGACGAAGGAATAGAATTAGCAGAAAAATTACTAGAATTCGGCGGACTTGGACACTCTGCAGTAATTCACTCTGAAAACAAAGATACAATACAAAAGTTTTCAAATAAAGTAAAAGCAGGTAGAATAATAGTAAACTCTCCATCAACACATGGTGCAATAGGAGACATTTATAATACAAATATGCCATCGCTAACACTTGGTTGTGGAACATTTGGTGGAAACTCAACAACAGCAAATGTTTCATCCGTAAATTTAATAAATATAAAAAGAGTAGCGAAAAGGAGAGTTAATATGCAGTGGTTTAAGATACCAAATAAAATATATTTTGAAGCAGGTTCAATAGCATATCTAGAAAAAATGCCAGATATTTCAAGAGCCTTAATAGTAACTGATGAAGGAATGGTAAAACTAGGTTATGTAGATAAAGTTTTATATCACTTAAGAAAAAGAAATCAGTATGTACATTCTGAAATATTTTCAGAAGTAGAACCAGATCCATCTTTTGCAACAATAAAAAAAGGTGTTGCTTTAATGAATGAGTTCAAGCCAGATGTAATTATTGCACTTGGTGGAGGAAGTCCAATAGATGCAGCAAAAGGTATGTGGTTATTTTATGAACATCCAGATGCTGATATTGAAGGAATGAAACTTAAATTTATGGATATTCGTAAACGTACTTATAAGTTCCCAAAACTAGGAGAAAAAGCTAAAATGGTTGCGATACCAACTACATCAGGAACAGGATCAGAAGTAACATCTTTTGCAGTAATAACAGACAAAGAAAAAAATATAAAATATCCACTTGCTGACTACGAACTAACACCAGATGTTGCAATAGTAGATCCAGACTTAGTAATGAGTCTTCCAAAATCTGTAACAGCAGATACAGGAATGGATGTTTTGACACATGCACTAGAGGCATATGTTTCAAGTATGGCCTCTGATTACACAGATGGTTTAGCAGAAAAAGCTGCAGAATTAGTTTTTAAAAATTTAAGAAATGCTTATAATGACGGAAGTAATAAAGTAGCACGTGAAAAAATGCATAATGCAAGTACAATTGCAGGAATGGCTTTTACAAATGCCTTTTTAGGAGTAAGTCACTCAATGGCACATAAGATAGGAGCAGAATTCCATCTTCCTCACGGAAGAATAAATGCAATTCTATTACCGTATGTTATAAGATATAACGGAGTAAGAGAACCTAGTAAGTTTGTATCTTTTCCTAAATATGAATACTATATTGCAGATAAAAAGTATGCAGATATTTCAAGAAGAATGAACTTCCCTGCATATACAGATGAAGAGGGAGTATGGTCATTAATTCATGAAGTTCAAAAATTAAATGAGGATTTAAATATTCCAAAATCATTTAAAGATGCTGGAATTGATGAGAAAGAATTTATGGCAAAAGTTGATGAACTTGCAGATAGAGCATTTTCAGATCAATGTACAACTGCAAACCCAAGACTTCCACTTGTTTCAGAAATAAAACAAATGTTAATAGATAGCTATTATGGAAATGAGATTAAATAATAGACAGGGAATTAGTAAAAATGAACAATAATAAATATAATATAATAACTTTATGTGGATCAATTAGATTTAAAACAGAATTTTTGAAAGTACAAGAAAAACTTACTCTAGAAGGAAATATTGTTTTAACACCGAATTTTTTTAATAACATAAAAAAAGAAGATATAAACGATGACATTAAAGATATGTTAGATAAAATGCATAGACAAAAGATAGATATGTCAGACGAAATTTATGTAATTAATTTTGGAGGATATATTGGAGAAAGTACAAAATCTGAAATTGAATATGCAAGAGCAAAAGGAAAAAAGATTTCTTATTTAGAGAATATTAAATAATTTAAATGTTGAAGATTAAATTTCTATTTTAAAGGCAGGTATTTGTTGAAAAATACCTGCTTTTATGGTAATATAAAAAAAGTAAGTTGTCTCTAAAGAGTAAATGGAGGAATAAATATGCTAGGAAATATATTATTAGGAATAGTATCATTATGCACAATGATTTCGTATTTACCACAAACTATAAAGTTAATAAAAACAAAAAAATCAAGTGATTTAAGTATTAATTCATGGATTCTTTGGGTTGTAAGTAGTTTGTCATATACATTATATGCAATTTTATGTAATAGAGATTTTATGCTAATATTTGAAACATCTTTAGAATTATTTTTTTGTTTTATAATTTTATTTTTAGCAATAAAATATAAGAATAACAAATAAATTTTTAAAAGAAAGAGTGATTATATGGAAATAATAATAGGAAAAACATCAGGTTTTTGTGCAGGTGTAAAAAATGCAATAACAAAAACAGAGGAAGCACTTAAGCAAAACAAAAAAATAGATTGCTTAGGAGAACTAGTACATAATAGACAAGTAATAGAAAAACTAGAAAAAAAGGGCCTAAATATAATTAATAATATAGAAGATGCAAAAAGTAAGGTAATAATAAGAGCACATGGGGAAACCAAGAAAACATATGAAATCGCAAAACAAAAAGAAATAGAATTAATAGACTTAAGTTGCCCAAAAGTATTAAAAATACATGAAATAATTGAGGATTACTCTAAAAAAGGTTATTTTACAATTTTAATAGGACAAAAAGATCATCCAGAAGTAATAGGAAGCCTTAGTTTTGCAGGAGAAAATGCAATTTTAATAGGAAAAGAAGAAGAAATAGAAAACGTAATAAAACAAATAGAAAAAACACAAATAAAAAAGATTTTAATAATAGCACAAACTACATTTGATTTAGAAAAATTTGAAGAAATTTCACAAAAAATAAAAAACATATTAGGTAATGAATACATAATAGAAATAAAAAATACAATATGCTTGGCAACTAAAATAAGGCAAGAGGAGACAGATAATATTTCTAAAAATGTAGATTGTATGATTATTGTAGGTGGAAAAAATAGTTCAAATACACAAAAACTATATGAAATATCATTAAAAAATTGTAAAAATGTAGAATATGTGCAAACAGTAAATGAACTAAATATTAACGAAATAAAGAAATTTAATAAAATAGGAATTATGGCTGGAGCATCAACACCTGCAGAAAGTGTAGAAGAAATAATAAACAAAATAAAAGGAGAATGAAAATGAAGTTAAATATTGTATTAGTAGAACCAGAGATACCACAAAATACAGGTAATATAGCAAGAACATGTGCTGCAATAGGAGCTAAGTTACACTTAGTATACCCATTAGGATTTAATATATCAGAAAAAAGTGTTAAAAGAGCAGGACTTGATTATTGGGATAAATTAGAAATAGAAGAACATATATCATTCGAAGAATTCTTAAAAAAATATGAGCCAGAAAAGACAAATATGTTTTTTGTAACAACAAAAGGAAAAAATGTTTACTCAGACATGGATTATTCAAAAATGGACGAAGTATTTTTATTATTTGGTAAAGAGACAAAAGGACTACCAGAAGATATACTAAAAAAATATTTGAGTAAAACAATAAGAATACCAATGAGAGAAACATTACGTTCTTTAAATTTAGCAAATTCAGTTGCAATTGTTGCATATGATGTTTTTAGACAAGTAGATTTTAAAGGACTAGAAGAAATAAGTAAATATTTTGATAACTAAATAGCAAGATAATCTTGCTATTTTTCTATTTTTACAGTAAAATAAATACGCAAAAAATAAAAAAAGACAATATGTCTGGAAAGAATATAGAAAATGGAAAAAGAAGAAAATATAAAAATAAAAAAACATAACAAAATTAAGAAAATTATATTAATAATAATATCAATTATAATAATAGCAATTTCAAGTTTTGCAATATATGAAATTGCAACAGTACATAATGAATACTATATAGGAGAAAAAAATCTACAAATACCAATACTTGTATACCATGACATTGTTGATGATGAATCTCAAGTTGAATATGATTATATGCAAACAACAGTAGAAACATTTGAAGAACAAATTACAGGACTTATGAAACTAGGATATGTTCCAATATCATATGAAGACTTAGTTGCATATAAAAATGGGGAAAAAGCAATACCGAAATGGAGCTTTTTGATAACATTTGATGATGGCTACACTGGGGTATACGAAAATGCATATGAAATTGCAAAAAAATACAACATACCAATGACATCATTTTTAATAGATGATACTGTTGGAATACCTGGATATTACACATGGGAACAAGCAAAAGAAATGAATGATAGTGGATTAATGCACATTTATTCACATGGATTATCACATAGACAATACGACCAAGAAACAACCGAAACACTTGTAAATGAAACAGAACAAGCCTATACTAGTTTAGTAAGTAATTTACAAGATGATGAATTATTAAAAGTATTTACATACCCATACGGTTTATATACAGAAGAAGGAAGACAAGCCCTAGAAAATAAAGGATACATACAAAATCTAACAGATAACAAGATTAATACAAGCAATAATTTAGACTTAAGTGGATTACATAGACAATATCCTCTAAGTAATTCTGCACTTAAAATTTTTCTAATCACACAATACAGAGTAATAAAATATAAATAATAAGCAAAATATTTGTACAATAAAAAATCAGGCATAATTTAAGAAAGGAAAAAAGCAAAATGAGAATAGGAATAGACCTAGACGGAGTAGTATTTGATTCTGAAAAAGAATATAGAGTATATTCAGAATTATATGATATGATAGAGCTAAAACAAAATAGCAAAATTAATAACAAAGAACTTAATTTTCAAGATAGATTTGATTGGACACAGGAACAATGCATAGAGTTTTTTAACAAATATCTAATACAAATTATGGAAAAATCTAACTACATGCCAGGAGCAATAGACGTTTTAAAAATGCTAAAAGAAGAAGGAAATGAATTAATATTAGTAACAGCCAGAGGTGGCTATGAACCAGAAGCAATAAAAATGAGCCAAAGAAGACTAAAAGAAAGCGAACTTGACATATTTAAAAATTACTTCTGGGGAGCAGAGGATAAGGCTAAAGTATGCAAAGAAGAAAACATAGACATAATGATAGATGATTCTTTTAGAAATTGCAAATCTATAGCTGATGCAGGAATAAAGGTATTATACTTTAGAAGTGCTCCAAGTTACGAATTACAAGGCGAAAATGTAAAAACAGTATACAACTGGGGAGAAGTATATAGAGAATTAGGTAAAAAAACTAACAATAATTAATAGATTTTAAAATTCTGTTATATAATATATACAGTAATAAAATATAAATATGAAAGGAAGAAAAATTATGGAAAAGGAATTAATTATTAGAAAATGTTTAAAATGTGGAGCTGTTATTAAAGAAATAAAGGACAGTAAAAGTGCATTTAAATGCTGCGGAGAAGAAATGAAAAAAATGGTTGCAAATACAGAAGAAGCTGCATTTGAAAAACACATACCAACATATGAAGTAGTAGATAATAAAATAATTCTAAAGGTAAATCATGTAATGGAAGATGAACACTATATTGAGTGGATAACAATTTTAACAGAAGAAAAAGAATGTACAGTATTCTTAAAACCAGGAAAAAATGCAGAATGTAAATTTAAATATGTACCAGGTGCAAAACTATATGCATATTGCAATAAACATGGATTATGGAGTACAGAAGTAAAATAGAAATATAAACTAAAATCCATCTAAATGTCGAATGTTGTCGAAACTTGGTATACGAATATGGTTGCAATAAAATTAAATCCTATGGTAATATAAAATCCTATGAAGGAGGGTGTTATGATAGGAACAAGAAAATTATATGGAATTACAAGAATTGATGAAAAAGACATTGAGGGAAGAGAAAATAAGTTACAAATCAATTTAAAATATTACAAAGTAAAGTTGGCAATGACAAAATCGAGAATAAAAAAATATGGAATAGAAATAGTAAAAGAAGAAATCAATAAAAGAGGAAAAACAAAAGAAAAAAGTAAAATATACAACATAACAAATAACGAAATGGTAATAGAAAACTTATTGAAGATATTTATTCAAAATAAAGTAACACCAATTGCAACAAACGAAATAATATCGGATTTAAAGAAAAAGCCAGAATTAATTTATAATTTTAAAGGTTAAAATAAAAGGTAGCTTGATATGAAATTTTATTTATCATACAAGTTACTTTTTATATATAATATGAACACAAACTTACGGAAAGCAAAATTGCAAAACTATATTTATATAAAAATTAAGGCTTTCCGATTTGTTCAAAAAGAAGTATTGACAGAGTATATCAAAATGCTTATAATAAAGACTATTAAAAAGAAGGAAGAAAGGTTGAAAAATAATTAATTCTTTTTCAACCATATTTATGCCTCAAGAGAGGAATGTGAAAAATGGCAGATAAATTAATAATAGTTGAATCGCCCGCAAAGGCAAATACAATAAAAAAATTTTTAGGTGGAAGTACAAAAGTAGTTGCTTCTATGGGACATATAAGAGACTTACCTAAGTCAAAAATTGGAGTGGATATAGAACACGACTTTGAACCAGAATATATTAATATTAGAGGAAAAGGAAATTTAATAAAATCTCTAAAAAAATATGCAAAAGCAGCTAAAAAAGTGTATCTTGCAACTGACCCTGATAGAGAAGGAGAAGCAATTGCATGGCACTTAGCACATATACTAGAAATTCCGGAAGATAGTGTATGTAGAGTTACATTTAACGAAATAACAAAGGAAACTGTACAAGAATCAATAAAAAAACCAAGAAAAATAGATATGAATCTAACTAATGCACAACAAGCAAGAAGAGTATTAGATAGAATAGTAGGATATAAAATAAGTCCATTATTATGGAAAAAAGTAAAGCCAGGATTATCAGCAGGAAGAGTTCAGTCAGTCGCTGTAAAATTAATAGTAGATAGAGAAAATGAAATTAGAAATTTCATACCAGAAGAATACTGGAACATTTATGCAAAACTTTTAGATGAAAAGTCAAAAAAAGAATTTGAAGCTAGATTTTACGGAAAAGACGGAAAAAAACAAGAATTACACAAAAAAGAAGAAGTAGATGAAATTCTAAATAATATAAAAGATGGTAAATATATAGTAACAAATGTAAAAACAGGGGAAAAGAAAAGAACTCCAGCTCCTCCATTTACAACAAGTACAATGCAACAAGAAGCATCAAGAAAGTTAGGATTCACATTAAAGAAAACAATGTCAGTTGCACAAGGTCTATATGAAGGAGTTAAAATACCAGAAAAAGGCAGTGTAGGATTAATTACATACATGAGAACAGACTCTACAAGAATTTCAGAAGAAGCAAGAGCTGCTGCTAAAGAGCAAATAATAAATACTTATGGAAGTTCATATTATGAGAATAGATATTACAAAACAAGTAAAGAAGCACAAGATGCCCATGAAGGTATAAGACCTACATATATATATTTAACACCAGAAAGTATAAAAGAAAGCTTAACAACAGACCAATATAAATTATATAAATTAATTTACAACAGATTTATAGCAAGTCAGATGACAGCAGCAATCTATGACACAATAAATGTAGATATAGATGTAAATAAATATAACTTTAAAGCAAGTGGACAAAATTTGAAGTTTAAAGGATTTATGACATTATATATAGAAGGTAATGATGAAAACAGTACAGAAGACGAAGAGACTTCAATTCCTGCATTAGAAGAAAAACAAGAAGTAAAGCAAATATCTTTAACTCCAAAACAGAGTTTCACGGAACCACCTGCAAGATATACAGAAGCAAGTCTGGTAAAAGAACTAGAAGCAAGAGGAATAGGAAGACCAAGTACTTACTCGCCAACAATTACTACAATTTTAGAAAGAAGATATATAGAAAAAGAAAAAAAACAACTTGTACCAACAGAACTAGGAGAAGTGGTAAACAAGCTATTAATAGATAATTTTTCAGATGTAGTAAATGAAGAATTTACAGCTAAAATTGAGAGTGAGTTTGACAGTGTTGCTGAGGGAAAAGAAGAATGGAAACAAATTCTAAGAGACTTTTATCCTAAATTTGAAAATGAGTTAGAAAAAGTAGATAAAGAGTTAGAACATGTTGAACTTAAAGAAGAAGTCTCAGATGTTCCATGTGATAAATGTGGGAGAATGATGGTTGTAAAAATGAGTAGATATGGTAAATTTTTAGCATGTCCAGGCTACCCAGAGTGTAAAAATGTAAAACCTTTTGTAATTACAATAGAGGTTCCATGTCCAGTATGTGGAGGAAAAGTTCAAGTTAGAAAAACAAAAAGAGGAAAAAATTTTTATATTTGTGAAAACAACCCTAAATCTTGTAATTATATTTCTTGGAATAAACCAAAACCTGGAGAAAAGTGGAGTCCAGAGGAAATTAAAAATACGGAAACTAAAAAAACTAAAAGAAAAAAGACAACTAAAAAAAAGACAAGTAAAAAATAAAATACAATTAATCAAAATAGAATATTACGAGGCATTCCAATTATATGTTTTTATTAAGTATATAAGCGGAATGCTTTTTATATTAATCTTAAAAAATGTAAAGTTTGTATTTTTAAATAAAAATCGGAAAATGTGATAAAACACCATCAAAACGTTTCTAAAAATGTGATAAAATACTATTGAAATGCTTCTAAAAATGTGATAAACTTCTAAAAAGATCTTATTTTTTATAAATACAAATATTTTAATATTATAATTAAATGAATATATTAAAAACCAGAAAGGAAGGTATTACTATGGAAAGGTTAAAAAGAAAAATAGATAATTACCTTATAGAATGGAAAAAAAATAAAAACAGATTACCATTAATAATAAAGGGTGCAAGGCAAATTGGAAAAACAAATGCAATAAGAAATTTCGGAAAGAATAATTATAAAACATTTATTGAAATAAATTTCGCACTTCAACCACAGTTTAAAACAATTTTCAGTGAGGGATTTAGTGTCGATGAAATAATGAAAAATATAACATTAAAATTACCAGAGGTAGAGATAAATAATAATGAAACGCTAATTTTCTTTGACGAAATGCAAGAATGTATAAGTGCTGCAACATCACTTAAAGCATTTAGAGAAGATGGAAGATATGATGTAATATGTTCTGGCTCTTTAATGGGAATAAATTATAAAGAAATCGAGTCTAATAGTGTGGGAAATAAAGAAGATTATATAATGACGTCTCTAGACTTTGAAGAATTCTTATGGGCAAAAGGATATAAGGATGAACAAATAGATGACTTATACAAACATATGTTAAATTTATTACCACTTACGCAAACACAATACAATGTAATGCTGTCTATATTCAAAGAATATATGATAGTTGGTGGAATGCCCGCAATTGTTAGTACTTTTGTTCAAAATAATAACTTTAGTGGAATTTTAAAAATGCAGCAGCAAATTTTATTAGATTATGAAGAAGATATTACAAAATATGCAGGTGGATTAGATAAAACTAAAATCTTAAATGCATATAGAAAAATTCCAGTATTTTTAGGAAATGAAAATAAAAAGTTTCAGATTTCAAAAATAGTTGATGGGGCAAGAAATAGAGAATATGTTGGCGTTGTAGAATGGCTTCAAAATGCTGGAATAGTAAATATTTGCTATGCAATGGAACAAGCATGTTTACCATTAAAAGGAAATTATAATCCTGATAATTATAGATTATATTTTGCAGATACAGGATTATTAATCGGCTCTTTAGATGATGAAGTTCAAGATGATTTAAGAAATAATGAAAATATGAATACATATAAAGGAGCTCTGTACGAAAATATAATATCAGACATGTTAGTTAAAGAGGGATATAATCTATATTTCTACAAAGATGATAGCAAAAAAATAGAAATGGATTTCTTTGTAAGAGACAAAAATTCATTAATTCCTATAGAAGTTAAAGCAAATGATAATGCTACTATTTCATTAAATAATTTAATAAATAGTGATTCTTACAAAGACATTAAATATGGAATAAAATTATGTAACAAGAACATTGGATATAATGGAAAAATTTATACATTTCCATACTTCTTAACATTCTTATTAAAAAATTTTTTAAAGGAAAAATAATATAAAGGATGTAAAAAAATTACCAAAAATGTTTGACAAAATTCATTTCTTAATAGATAATATAATATGAAAAATTATAAAGAAAAAAACAATAAGATAAATACCCAAAAGTCACGAAGGAGGAATATTTTAATGTATATTTTCAACAAAATTACCGTAACACCACAATTGCCATCTAGAATAGAAAAACTATCTGAAATAGCAAATAATTTATGGTGGGCATGGAATACAGACTTTTTAACATTATTTAAAAAAATTGATGGAGACCTATGGGAACAAGTAGGAAAAAATCCTGTTAAATTTTTAAAGTTAGTATCACAAGAACGTTTAGAACTAGCTGCAAATAATCCAGAGTTTGTAAAGGAATATGACAAAATAGTAGAAAATTTTCAAAACTATATAAATAGTAAAAATACATGGTTTAAGAAAAATTATCCAGATAATAAGAACGATTTAATAGCATATTTTTCAGCAGAATATGGTTTAGATCAAATATTACCTATATACTCAGGTGGACTTGGAATATTATCAGGAGACCATTTAAAATCAGCAAGTGATTTAGGAATTCCACTAGTTGCAGTAGGTTTATTATATAAACAAGGATTTATGCATCAAAGAATAGATGGCTATGGTCAACAAAAGGAAGAATACATAGATAATGATTGGAGTTCTTTGCCAGTTACTCCAGTAAAAGATGTAGAAGGAAAAGACTTATTAGTATATGTAAATCTACCAAAGAAAAAGTTATACTTAAAAGTATGGCAAATAAAAGTAGGAAGAGTTACATTATACTTAATGGATTCTGATATAGATGCTAATATTCCAGAATATAGAGGAATAACATCAACATTATATGGTGGAAACCAAGAAACAAGAATTCAACAAGAAATAGTACTTGGAATGGCAGGAACCAGCTTACTAAAAGCTTTAGGATTAAAACCAACAATATACCACATGAATGAAGGGCACTCTGCATTTTTAATATTAGAACTTATAAAAAATACAATAAAAGAAAAACAAGTTTCTTTTGAAATGGCAAAAGACATTGTAGCATCTAAAACAGTATTTACAACACATACGCCAGTTCCTGCTGGAAATGATATATTCCCAATATATTTAATAGAACAATATTTTAATGGATACTGGGATAGATTTTCAATTTCTAGGGAAGAATTTTTTAGATTAGGAATGAAACCAAATGCAGATATAAAAAATACTGGATTTAATATGGGAATTCTAGCACTTAAATTTTCAGGAAAAAAGAATGGAGTTAGTAAACTTCATGGAGCTGTTTCAAGAGAATTATTTGGCGAAGTATGGCCAAATATTGCAGCAAATGAATCTCCTATTTCGTATGTAACAAATGGAATTCACACATGTACATGGATTGCACCAAATATGAAAAGACTATATAATAAATATTTAAAACCATATTGGCAAGATGATATTCAAAATGATGATACATGGAAAAGAATTTACGACATTCCAGATAAAGAACTTTGGGATGTTCATATGCAAAGAAAAACAAAGTTATTAAATTTGGTAAAAGAAAATATAACCACAAGGCTAAAAAGAGAAGGTTACCATTACGATGAAATAAATAACATTGTATCAAAGTTAGATCCAAATGCATTAACAATAGGATTTTCTAGAAGATTTGCAACATATAAAAGAGCAACTCTAATATTTAAAGATTTAGAAAGAATAACACAAATATTAAATAACCAAGGAAGACCAGTACAAATAATATTTGCTGGAAAAGCACACCCATCAGATGGAGAAGGTAAAGAGTTAATAAAATATATACATGAAATCTCAATGAAACCACAATTTAAAGGTAAAGTATTCTTACTAGAAAATTACAATATTGGATTATCTAAATATTTAATAAGTGGTGTAGATGTATGGCTTAATAACCCAAGAAGACCAATGGAAGCATCGGGAACAAGTGGTCAAAAAGCATCTGTAAATGGTGTAATTAACTTTAGTGTTCTAGATGGTTGGTGGGCAGAAGGTTACGACCAGACTAATGGATGGACAATAGGAACAAATGCAGAATATTCATCATATGAAGACCAATATCAATAAATGCACCAAAATCCACAACATTACGAACCGTACCTTGCAATTTCAT
>CALXEU010000054.1 GCA_944387395.1 uncultured Clostridia bacterium
ATTAGAAAAAGAAGTTGCTATTATATAATATATTTATATGTTTATTTATATAAATTATACTCCCACAAAGTTCTAAAACTATTTATTTTAAATAATTTTAGAATTTCGTGGGAGTAATTTTTGGAGCCTTTAACGGGAATCGAACCCGTGACCTCAGCCTTACCAAGGCTGCACTCTACCGACTGAGCTATAAAGGCATTTTAAATTACTGATGCTACAATATATTTACTGCATCAGCAATTTTTTATATGTTAGGAAATAATATGAAACTTTAAGTTACACAACTTAAAGTGAAAATAAAATTTTATTTTCACTATAAATCCAATAATTGTTTATTTGCTTTTTTGCGTATTCTTTGTATTGCATTATCCACAGATTTGACTGGTGCATCTACCTTTCTTGCTATAGTTTCATAACTTTCACCTTTAATAAATCTGTCTAAAACTTTTCTTTCAAAGTCACTTAAAGAATTATCAAGAGCATTTTGAATTTCTTTATAGTATTCCTTTTTCATCATTGTGTCTAATGGATCTTCTACTGTTTTATCGTCATATATTTCAATTAACTGTATGTTATTGTCATCTTCATTAGTATATGCTGATACATTAAGTGATACACATGAATTAAGTGGTATATGTTTTTGCCTGTTAGATGTCTTTATTGCTGTAATTAACTGTCTTTCTATACACATATTTGCAAATGTTTTAAAAGTGTTTTGTTTTTCTGTATCATAATTTTTTATTGCTTTATATAAACCTATCATTCCTTCTTGTATAATATCTTCTTTTTCTGCCCCTATAATAAAATATCTACTTACTTTATTTTGTACAAGATTTTTATATTTATTTAATAAATAAGTTAATGCTTGCTCATTTCCCTGTCTTATTTGAGATATTATTTCTTCATCTGTTAAATTTATAAATTTATCTGTTGTATAATATATATTTTCATTCTGCATTTGTCTTAAATACCTCCAACTTATTTTAATGCTTCCTCAAAAAGTTTCCATACCTCATCTGTCTCCATTCCTTTTTCCCATGAAGCTATACCACCTAGCTTATATTTAGAAATCAAGTCAGTTTTAGCTTTTAGTGATGTTAAATCTTCTATCCACATTTTTTTTGTATTTCCATCTTCACTGTATTCAACATAATATTGTTGCAAATCTTCATCCCATTTTCTTTCTACATCACTTGGAATAGTATCATCTATATCTTTCATTGATACAACAACTTGATCTATTAAATTTCCATTGCTATCTTCTGTCCATAATCTTGTATATAATGGCACTGCTAATACAATTTTATCACTTTCTATTTCTTCTGTTTCTAAGAATTTTTTTAGGCTCAATTCGACCCAGTCAAGCCCTGCTGTTGTTCCTGCTTTTGTGCTTGATGCTCCATACTCGTCATATCCCATAAATATTATATAATCTGCTACATCTCCTATCACAGGTCTATCAAAGCATAATGACCATGTATCTGATCCATCTGGTGCTGTTACATCTACTGAAAGTACTAGTCCTAGTTCTTTCATTCTTGGCATTAACTCAATTATAAATCTTGAATATAAGTCCTTGTCTTCCTTTTTCATATTTTCAAAATCTAAATTAATTCCATCTAATTTATACTCTATACATAAGTTTACAATTTGTTCTATAACTTCTTTTCTTTTTTCATAACTATTCATTACTCTTGATGTTGCACTAAGCATTCCATCTCCTGAATTTTGTACCATTGGCCATACTTTGCAATTGTTACTATGTGCCCAATCTAAATATGCTTGTCCTCTTGTTCCTATATTTTCTTCTATTACTCCTTCTGTATTCATATTGAAAAATGCTGGTGATACAACGTTAACTCCATCTATTTTTGTACCAGTTCTATCAGGTGCTGTTGCTACTTGTGAATAATAATCCCAAACTAAATTTACTTTTCCTTCTATTTGTTTTTCTTCTTCCATATCTTGTCTTACTGTAACTTTATTTGATATTTTATTTGAATTTACATATCCTAATTTTCCGTTTTCAGTGCGTATTCTTGCTTTTCCGTTTTCTTCAGATATTAAATAACATAGTTCTCCTTTTTTTATTCTATCTACTGTTTTTGCTATGAAATTTGTTGAAGATTTTACAGATACATTTGCATTTACTACTGCTTTTACTTGTCCTCTTGAAAGTGAGTCTATTACCAATACTTTAGTATCAGGCTTATAGCTTATTTCAATATCATATACATCTGTCAGTTCTTCTATTGGTAGATATATAGTGTCTCCTTCTTTTATTGCATGTGCTTGTGTAGTTTTATCTGTTCCATTTATATTTATAATATTTTGGTCAAATCCTATTTCTGCTATTTTCTTGTTATATGTTGTTATTATTTTTTGTGTTTCATTTTCTTCATATATGTATTTATCAAAGAAGTTTCCTAAGTCTTGTTTTGATATATATATTTCCCCTTCTTTAATTAATATTTCTTTTTTTAGGTTTTCTGTTACATTTTTATTATTTATTACTAAATTGGTTGTTTTGTTTTTGTCTAATATAATAAATTCATTTGCTATATATGCTATTATAAATAGCATAATTAAAGTTATAATTGTTAAAAGTGCAATAATTATTCTTTTTTTCTTCTTTTGTATTTCTCTAGCTGATACATTTTGTGGTCCTTTTATATGTTTCATATTTTATCCGCCTTTCTCGTATAAATTAGTATTTTTGCAATTCATATATAATATATCATAAAATTATTTTTAATCAAGTAAATTTTAAAATTTTTTGTAATTTTGTAATATAAATATACCATATAAAACAAAATTTCGCAAGTTTTTAATTAAATTTTGTCTCAATTTATTTTATATGCTCATATAATGTAAATAAAAGGAGGAATTAAAATGTTTAGAAGATGTAAACAGTGTTTTTGTATGAATAACAATTATTCTACCACTCCTATCGAAAATAATATTCTTGAAGATAAATGTAGTGATGTAAATTCATATGAAGATGATATGTATAATAGTTGTTCTTGTGGTTTTGATGAAGAATATAATGTCTTTCCTGATAATCCTATGCTTGCTCAAAGTTATGTTCCTATTCAATATATGAATAAAACTTTTAGACCTGAGGTTGGATTAAAAATGGGTACTATTTTTCCTGAATTAGTTAGTCCTTATATGCCTTGTCAGAGTATGGAACAACAGAGATTTATTGAGTCTATGAATTCTATTGGAAAGGGGTGTAATAAATAATGTTAGTAGAAAATGAAAATAGAGATTGTACTTGTACTTGTTCTTGTAGCTGTGAGAATAACCAAATAAATAATGATGATGTTAGGCGCACAATGATTAATGAAATACGTTCTCTAGATTTTGCAATTAATGAACTTGCATTATATTTAGATACACATCCTGATGATCAGAAGGCCCTTTGTCTGCATAGGAAATATTGCAAGGAAATTAGAGATTTAAAAGATAAATATCAAAAAATGTTTGGCCCTTTAACTATCTTTTATCCATGTAATAAATGGAGATGGCTTGAAGAACCATGGCCTTGGGAAAGGGGGAATTTTTAATGTGGACTTATAATAAAATGTTGCAATATCCTGTTAATATTAAATGTACTGATCCAAGACTTGCTAAAGTAATTATTTCTCAATATGGTGGTCCTGATGGAGAACTTGCCGCTTCTTTAAGATATTTATCACAAAGATTTGGCATGCCTGATCAAAAGTCTAAAGCAATATTAAATGATATTGGGACTGAAGAATTAGCTCCATTTTGTTATCATTAGTTGATATTTGATAACAATAAACGGTTTAATTGATAACATTTTGGAGCCTATTCCTCTGTTCCTATATCATTTAATGTTGCTTTTGCAATTTCATCTGGCATTGAAAATCTTTGAGATAAATACCTTAATGATGCTGCAAGTTCTCCATCAGGACCTCCATATTGTGATATTATATTTTTAGCCATTCTTGGATTTCTATTTTTTAAATTAATAGGATATTGTAATATTTTATTATATGTCCACATTAGTCTTTACTCCCTTCCCAAGGCCATGGTTCTTCTAACCATCTCCAGCTACTACATGGAAAATAGATTGAAAGTGGACCATAAATCCTTTGATATTTGTCTAGTAAATTTTTTAATTCATTTGTATACTCTCTGTGTAAACATAAAGCTTTTTTATCATCAGCATGTGTGTTTAAATACTCTGCAATATCTGTTATAGCAAATTTTAAACATCTAATTTGTTCTAACATTTTCTGTTCCATTTCATCTTTTTGTTTACAACACATATTCTCTGTACCATCTATATTAGTTGTATTATAGCCAAATTGTGCATTTATGCCTGTTGGCTCATAACTACAATCTTCTACATCATTGTTACAGCAACAACCGTTTCCCCAATTATTTCTTGGATAGCAGTTCCATCCTCTATTTAATAACATTTGTTGCACCCCTTCCCAATTTCATTTCTACTTCTTATATAATCATTATCCTCTACACTTTGACATGGATAATATGGACTTACAAGCTCTGGAAATATAGTTCCATTCTTTAGTCCGCAACAAGGTGTGAACGTATTTGTCATTCTTTGAATAGGCACATAACTTTGACCTAACATTGGATTTAATGGAAACACATCTTCATATTCATCGAATCCACATTTACATTTATTATTGCAATAATCACAGTTTTCATATTCATTATTATAATCATTGCATATTGTTTCTAGTGCTGGATTTTCTTGCTCTGCATCACAGCCGCAATTATTACCATTATTCATTTTTTTGCCTCCTTTATATCTTTATATTGCATTCTATGAAATTTATATTCAATAAGTTACATTTTTTTTAATTTTGTTTACAAAAAAAAGAAACACTTTATTTAGTGTCTCTTCATACTTAGTTATCTATAATTGCTTTCTTCCCTGTTACTTTTTCTATTTCTTCTTTAGTTATACTTCCTTGTCTTAATATATGTGGAATTCCATCAATAACATGTATGATTGTAGAAGGTTTACCTATTTTACTTTCTCCTCCATCAATATAGAAATCTACATTATCTTTAAAATCATTCATTATTGATTGTATATTTGTTCCACTTGGTTTTCCAGATATATTAGCACTTGGTGTAGCAATTGGACATCCTGCATAATTTATTAATGAAATTGCAATTTCATTTGCGGGTATTCTTACCCCTACTGTACTTCCACCTGCAGTTACTAAGCTTGGAACTATATTTTTTTTATTTAATATTATTGTTATTGGCCCTGGGCAAAATTCTTCTATTATTTTTCTTTCCATATCTGTTATATTCTCTGCCACCTGTTCTATCATTTCAAATCCATTAACAAGCAGATTAATTGGCTTTTCTTTCGGACGTTGTTTTACCTTATATAAATTTTCTATAGCTTTTTCATCAAAACCATTTACACCAATACCATATACTGTTTCAGTTGGAAAAACAACTATTCCTCCATTTTTTATACAAATTGATGCTTTCTCTAATTTTTCATAATCAATTTCTTTTTTAAAATCTAAATATTTTTCCATTTAAATAGTCCTTTCATATATTTAGCTTTTTATTATGAAAAACGAGTAGCCTAAGCTACTCACTTTTCTATTATAATGAATTATACTCTTAATACTCCACCAATTGTCTTGTTTACATCTGATTTTGCTTCAGAGATTATTTCATCTCCACCTGCTATTATAATTAAATCACCTTTTTCAAGAATTCCCTTTGATTTTAGTTTTTCAATACCAGCTTCGATTGTTTTATTAGTTGTTTCTTTTCTATCTACATAGATTGGAGTTACGTTCCAAGCTAATGCTAATTGGTTGAATGTTCTTCTATTATCTGTAATTGCAATTATTGGGCATCCAGCTCCTAAACCTGCAAGATTTCTTGCAGAATCTCCTGATTCTGTATAGCTTACAATTGCATCAGCTTTCATATTTTTAGCCATAACACATGTTGCATAAGCAATATTGTTTTCTAATGTATTTAACTCTAGATTATCATTTTCATCAAATCTCTTCCAGTAGTTAATTTCTGGTTCAACTCTGTTTGCTATTTTAACCATTGTTTTTACACATTCTACAGGATAATCTCCTTGTGCACATTCTCCAGAAAGCATTATTGCACTTGTTCTATCAAATATTGCATTTGCAACGTCGCTTGCTTCTGCTCTTGTTGGTAATGGTTGATGTGTCATTGATTCTAGCATTTGTGTTGCTGTTATTGCAGGTTTGCTTTGTTTGTTGCAAAGTTTGATTAATTTCTTTTGCATTACTGGTGGTTCTGTAAAGTCTGTTTCAGTTGCCATGTCTCCACGTGCAATCATTTGTCCATCTGCTAAATCTACTATTGTGTCAACATTTGAAATACCTTCTACGTTTTCTATTTTTGTTATTATTTGAATATCTTTTCCACCATTTTCATCTAAAACTTTTCTTACTTGTTCAATGTCATCTGCATTTCTAGCAAATGATATTGCAACAAAGTCATATCCATGTTCGCATGCTGTTTTTAAATCAGCTATATCTTTTTCTGAAAGTCCTGGTAATCTAATTACTGTTCCAGGTAGGTTCATTGTTTTTCTGCTTCCTAAACCATTTCCATGTACTACAGTACAAACGATATCTTTTCCTACTATTTCGTCAACTTTTAATTCTATAGCACCATCATCTATTAATATTTTTGTTCCTGGTTGTACATCTTTATATAGTTCTTTATAAGTTACAGAAACTTTTTCTTCGTCTCCTGTAATATCTTCATTTACAAGTGTAAATTTTTGACCATCTTTTAGTTGTATTTTTGTATTTTTTCCTGTATACAACATTCCTGTTCTTATTTCTGGTCCCTTCATGTCTAATAATAAAGCAATTGGAAGGTCTTTTTCTTCTCTTAGTCTTAGTATTGTTTCTGTTTTCTCTTTTTGTTCATCCCAACTTCCATGAGAATAGTTAATTCTTGTTACGTTTAATCCTGCATCAAATAATTCTTCTAGTCTGTTTTCACTAGCAGGTCCAATTGTTCCAACAATTTTAGTTTTTCTTAAATTTTTCATTTTATCCTCTCCTCTTTTTATTTTAAGTCTTGGTGTAAGTTTTAAATACTTACATTTTTATATAAGCATTTAAAACTTACTCAGACATTTTTGTCTATGATATTATATCACTATATGTTATAGTTTTCAAGCATTTTTTTACCTTTTTCGACATTACATGATATTTCTTAATTTGACAATCTTTAATATTTGTTGTATTCTATATTAACATTTAATTATATGTTGCACATTTTTTTATATTTTATTCTATTGCAGTTAATAGTTGCAAGATTGGAGGTTATATGTTTAAAGAATTTAAGGAATTTGCATTAAAGGGTAATGTTGTGGATTTAGCTGTTGGTGTTGTTATAGGAGCAGCTTTTCAAAGTATTGTTAATTCTCTTGTTAATGATATTATAATGCCTACTATATCTATTATTACTGGTAAAATTGATTTTTCAAATATGATGTTTACCGTTGGTAATAACTCTATTAAATATGGAAATTTTATTACAGCTATCGTTAATTTTTTAATAATTTCTTTTTCAATTTTCCTAGTTGTAAGATACATTAATAAGCTAAATAAACTAGAAAAATCTCGCATAAAAGATTTAAATGATAAGTTAATTAGTAAAATTGATAAGAATGGAACATTAAAAAAATATAAAAAATCTAAAGAAGATGTTCCTACTGAACCTGAAACTAAGATTTGTCCTTATTGCTTAACCGAGATTAAATATAAGGCAACTAGATGTCCTAATTGTACTTCTGAATTACCTGATTTAACCTCTACTGTGAGTGACGAATCATCTAAATAGGCTTAAACATTATTACATAAATTATATAAAAAAACAGAATTTAGTTATTTTACTTCATTCTGTTTTTTGTTTTATATTTAATTTTATTTATACTTTTATTTGAGATATTTTTATTCTATTTCATCTTCTTCAATGTATTTCGTTTTCCAAGAAAATACAAGTATTGTTTCGAATATTGGTGCTAATAACCATAATCCAAAGGCAAAAATTGGTCCTTTTCCGAAGTTTTCTGCAAGCATAAATCTGCTGGCAACATATACAACCCATAAAAATGCCCATCCAACTATTGGAACTAATAGTAGTAGTAACCACCAAGGACTCATTGTACATATTTTTAGCATTGTTACATTTCTATATATTGGAACAAAAGCTGCCCATGGTTTTTTTCCTGCTTTTTTGTAGATTACACATCTTAGTAGTGTTCTGTATATAAATAAAATAATTAATGCTATTATTATTTTATTTATGATTTCTCCAGATAAAAATAAATCTGAAATTAAATCTATTTTTTCTGTAATTGTCAAACTACTTGATACATATTTTATGATTTCTTGTACTGTACTTCCATTTTTTATTTGTTTATAAATCTCTTGAACATCAATTTTCTCTAGTATTTTTTTAGTTTTATTTTCGTCTATTTTTCTTAAAACATTAGTAATACTATTTATATCATCTGTTGACAATCCATTTTTAATTAATTCTGACTTATTTTCGTCTATAATATCTGCTATTTCTTTATTTGTATATTCTTTACTTACTTCTGTGTATAAATCAATTGTTTCATCTAGCAGTTCTTCATTAATTCCTTCAAAATTTATGGTTGATATTAAGTTTATTATAGTATCTGTTGCTTCATCTTTATCAATATTTTTATCTGCTTCATCTTCTATAATTTCTTCTATATCTTCTGTCTGCGAATTGCTAGTTGTAATCGCATTTGATTTATTACTCATTGCAAAAGAACTTATTACTACGCTTATTCCCATAATTAATATTGTTTTTATAATCCTATTTTTTTTCATATATTTCTCCATTTAAAAATTTTATCTATTTTTTATGTTATTAGGATACCACTTTATTTATTTTTTATCAATACATTATTTTAAATTTGTTCTATTACTTTTATTTATGTATATTATATTTTATAATCGTAAATTTTTTGTGTTGATTAATTCAACAGAAAGGAGTTATTTTGAATATTATTCCTACTGATGTAGCTTATAATTATTATATTATGAAAAATAATATTGTAGATTTAGCTAAGGTTTATCCTTTTTTAAGCGTTTCTTCTGTTGGTAATAGTGTTCTTGGCTTGGATATTCCTGTATTAAAAATTGGAGTTGGTCCTAAAAAGCTTCTTTATTTTGCAAGTATTCATAGTAATGAGTACATTACTAGTGTTCTTTTAATGAAGTTTTTAGAAGATTACTCTCTTGCTTTTTCTTCTAATTCTAATATTTTTAATATTAGTGCAAAACAATTATATAATAGTTCTACTATTTATATAATTCCTATGGTTAATCCTGATGGTGTTAATTTGGTGACTGGAGCTTTTTCTAAAGATTCTGAAATTTATATTGATTGTAAACGAATTGCTAGTTTTTTTCCTAGTATTCCTTTTCCTGACGGTTGGAAGGCAAATATTAAGGGTGTGGATTTAAATTTACAATTTCCTGCACGGGTGGCAAAACGCTAAACAAATTAAATATTCCCAAGGATTTAATAAACCTGCCCCTCGTGATTTTGTAGGATATGGACCATTAACAGAACCAGAAGCATTAGCTATTTATAACTTTACTCTAAAACATGAATTTGATTTAGTTCTTTGTTATCATACACAAGGAAAGGAAATATATTGGCAATTTTTAGACTATGCTCCTTCTATTGCTTACACTATTGGAACTAAATTCTCTGACTTAAGTGGCTATTTACTTTCAGATGTTCCATACAACTCTAGCTTTGCGGGTTTTAAAGATTGGTTTCTGCAAGAGTATAAAAAGCCAGCCTATACCATTGAAGCAGGCTTTGGAACAAACCCGCTTCCAATTTCTCAATTTGCAGAAATCTATCAAGATAATATTGGAATTTTAGCTTCAGCTCCTTTGCTTATATAATCATTCATATGTATATATTTAGTGTTTTTGTAAATAATATCTTTAGATTTTATAAAAAGTTTTATTTTGGATTTTAATTCAAAAAATTAAGACTAGAAAGGATTTAGGGTATTATGAAAAATCAAAATTTGAATATTTTAGATGAAATAAATAAGGGGGCAACTATGGGAATGGATGCTATTTCTTATGTTTCAGAAAAAGTAAAAGACAACAGATTTCATCAAGTTTTAGATGTTGAATACAATAAATATAAGGATATTTCTAATAGAGTAAACAAATTATATGATAATTATTCAGACAAAGAACCTCATGAAACAAGTACAATGAATAAAATGATGACTTGGTATGGAGTTCAAATGAAAACAATTACAGATGATTCTACTTCAAAATTATCTGAATTACTTATGCAAGGAACTAATATGGGAATTATTGAGGGTAGACGTTTATTAAATCAAAATGAGGATATTGATAAAGACGTAAAAAATATTTTAAATGATTTTGTTGTAATGCAAGAAGATAGTGTAGAAACATTAAAAAAATATTTATAGTAAAAATGCTTATGAGTTTTTTCTCATAAGCATTCTTTAAATATTATTTTACTTCGTTTTTGCAAGAACCATTTTCAAAATATTCTTTGATATTATCACAGGTTACTTCTGCAATTTTATTTAAGGCTTCTCTTGTAAAGAAAGCTTGGTGTGAGGTTATTATAACATTTGGCATAGATAAAAGCACTGAAAGATTTTTATTTCTCTTATACTCCATAGACATATCGTTCATGAAGAAATCAGATTCTTCATCAAATACATCTAATCCTACACCACCAATATGATCTGCTTCTAATGCATCAATTAAACTATTTGTATCTACTAATTTTCCTCTACTTGTATTTAATATAATAACACCCTTTTTCATTTTTCTGATTGTATCTGCATTTATAATATTTTCATTTTCCTTTGTAAGAGGGCAATGTAGTGATATAATATCTGAATTTGCAAGTAATGTGTCTAAATCTACGTATTTAAATCCAATTTCTGAAGCCGAATTATCATCATGATATACATCATAAGCAATAACCTCTGCTCCAAAACCTTTCATTATTTTGCAGAATTCTTTTCCTATTTTACCGGTACCAATTACACCAACAGTTTTTCCATAAATATCAAATCCTAATAAACCATTTAATGTAAAGTTATATTTTTTTGTTCTTTGATATGCTTTATAGATTTTTCTATCTATTTCTAATAATAAAGCTGTTGTGTGTTCTGCTACTGCGTGAGGAGAATAAGCAGGCACTCTTACTGCTTTTAAATTTTCGTCTAACTTTTCAATTGCTACATTATTAAATCCTGCACAACGTAAAGCTATTAGTTTTACTCCATCTTCTTTTAATATTTTTATTGTCTCTTCATCTACAACATCATTTACAAATACACACACAACATCATATCCCCTTGCAAGTGGTGCTGTTTCTCTATTTAATTTAGAATCAAAATATGTTATATCAAATTTGTAATTGTTATTGTATAAGTCAAATATTTTTTTATCATATTCCTTCGTATCAAAAAATGCTATTTTAATCATAATTATCAATTCCTTTCTCTTGTTTTATTTTTATTATGTATTGCAGTTTAAATTACTATACAATATATACTTATATTTTTTTAGAAATTGCAAGTCCATCTCCAACTTCTAATATTGTTGTTTCTAATTCTGGATTTTCTGTTATTTCTTTTATATATTGTCTTAAATGAGTTACAGCAGTACGTTGTTTATGCTTATTATAGTCACTCATTACATAGCCTTTATATAAGATATTATCTGCTAAGATTATTCCCTCATCGTTTAACATTCTCAATGCTTGCTCTAAGAAAAACGGATATTTACCTTTTGCAGCATCAATAAATACAACATCATATTTATCATTTAATGTTGGTAGAATTTCTACTGCATCTCCTTCATACAAGAAGATTTTATTTTCCACTCCAACCTTTTTAAAGTTTTCCTTTGCTTCCTTAATACGGTCTTCATCTCTTTCTATTGTATCTATTCTTCCACCTTCTCCTAAATATTCTGAAAAGCACATAGCAGAATATCCAACAGCTGCACCTATTTCTAAAATTTTATTAGGCTTCTTTTCTTTTAGAATTTTATCAATTACTTCTAGTGTATCATCCATAATTATTGGTATATGTTTTTCTAATGCATCTTTCTTTATTTTTTGCAATTCTTCCTTATTCATTACTATATTCTCACAATCTACTATTTTTACTAGTTTAAGAACAAATTGGAAAGCCTCATGATTTGTGCTAATTGCAAATTTCTCTTTGCTTTCCGTAAATTTGTGTGCAATATTTTATATAATAGAAAGTCTGCTTGACTTTCTATTATATAAAAAACAAGATAATTTTCATATCCTGTTTCTTATTTACCTTATTTAATAAAACAGGGCTACCTTTAAAACTTTATAATTTATATAATAATTTTAAATTTATTTTCTTGCTGCTTTTTCCCTATCTTTGTTATTTAAAATTTTCTTTCTTAATCTTATATTCTTTGGTGTTACCTCTACAAGTTCGTCCTCTTGTATAAATTCTATTGCTTTTTCTAATGATAATTGGATTGGTGGAACAAGTCTTAATGCATCATCTGAACCTGAAGCTCTAGTATTTGTTAAATGCTTTTCTTTACATACATTTATTGCTATGTCTTCATTTCTAGAATTTATACCTACAATCATACCTTCGTAAACATCTACTCCGGCACCTATGAATAGCTCTCCTCTTTCTTGTGCATTATATAAACCATAAGTTATTGATGTTCCTTGTTCAAATGCTATTAATACTCCTCTTGTTCTTGATTGTATATCTCCTTTATATGGTTCATAACAGTCAAATATTGAGTTCATTGTTCCTTCTCCCTTTGTATCTGTTAAAAATTCTGTTCTGTAACCAATTAATCCTCTTGCTGGAATTTTAAATTCTATTTTAGTATGTTCTAATTCTGCTGGCTCCATGTTTTTCATTTCTGCTTTTCTACGACCCAATTTTTCTATAACTGTTCCAATTGATTCATCTGGAACATTTACAACTAATTGTTCCATAGGCTCACATTTTACACCGTTTATCTCTTTAAAAATAACTTTTGGACGTGATACTAAAAGTTCAAATCCTTCTCTTCTCATTGTTTCAATTAATACAGAAAGATGAAGTTCACCTCTACCACATACTTCGAAACTATCTGGAGTTTCAGTTTCTTTAACTCTTAAGCTTACGTTTCTTTCTAGTTCTTTAAATAATCTATCTCTAATGTGTCTTGAGGTTACAAATTCGCCTTCTTTTCCGGCAAATGGTCCATTATTTACACTAAATGTCATAGAGACTGTTGGTTCATCTATGTTAACAAATGGGATTTTTTCAGGATTATTCAAATCACATATTGTATCTCCTATGCTAATATCTGGTATTCCTGATATTGCAACTATATCTCCTGCATTTGCTTCTTCTACCTCAACTCTTTTTAATCCCATATATGTGAATAGTTTTGCAATTTTTCCTTGTGCATTTTTTTCTTGTTTGCATATTGAAACTGGCATTGAATTTTTTACAATTCCTCTTTCTATTCTTCCAATTGCAATTCTTCCTAGATAATCATCATAATCAATATTTGAGACAAGCATTTGCATTGTGCCTTCCATATCGCAAGCTGGTGGTTCTATATTATTTATTATTGTATCAAAAATACATGTAATATTATCACTTTCATCTGAAAGATTCATTTTTGCGATTCCATTTTTTGCTGATGCATAAATTACAGGAAAGTCTAATTGTTCATCTGTTGCATTTAATTCAATAAATAATTCTATTACTTTGTCTAATACCTTTTCTGGTTCAGCTCCTGGTCTATCTATTTTATTTATTACTACTATTGGTTTTAAGTTTAATGCTAAAGATTTCTTTAAAACTTCTCTTGTTTGAGGCATTGGTCCTTCGAAAGCATCTACTAGTAATAAAACACCATCAACTGTTTTTAAAACACGTTCAACTTCTCCTCCAAAATCAGCATGTCCTGGAGTATCTACTATATTTATTTTTACATCATTATACATTACTGATGTGTTTTTAGAAAGAATTGTTATTCCTCTTTCTTTTTCTATATCTCCTGAATCCATAACTCTTTCTGCAACTTGCTCGTTTGCTCTGAATACATGACTTTGTCTTAATAGAGCATCTACTAATGTAGTCTTTCCATGGTCAACGTGTGCAATTATTGCTATATTTCTTATATTTTTGTTGTTCATTTTATATTCCCCCTATTTTATTTAAATTTATATAATTTTATTTTCTTTACAACATAATTTATGGTGTGCTAATTTATGTTTTTAGCACACTCCTTTATATTCTTACTTCTATTCTTTATATTCTTGTGATGTTCCTTCTAATTCACGAATTGAAAGTTCTATCTTTTTATTTTCTAAGTCTATGTTAATTATTTTTGCGTTTACTTTTTGTTTTTCTTTTAATTCTTCTTCTGGTTTTGATATTTTTCTTTCACATATTTGAGATATATGTATTAATCCTTCTATTCCTTTTTCTAATTCAGCAAATGCACCAAAAGGCATAAGTTTTGAAATTTTAACTCTAATTACATCTCCTACATGATATTTTTCTTCTACATTGTTCCATGGATTTGGTCCTTTTTTCTCATAAGAAAGTTTAAATCTTTTATTTTCTTTGTCTAATTCTTTTACTTTTACTTCAATTTCTTGCCCTACTGTTAATATATCCCTTGGATTTTGATTTCTTCCCCAAGTAATTTCTGAAATATGTAGTAAACCTTGTGCTCCACCTATATCGACAAATGCACCATAATCACTTAGACTATTAACTATACCTGTATATTTTTTTCCTACTTCTATTGTGTTCCAAAATTCTTCTTGCTTTCTTTTCTTTTCTTCATCTGCAAGAATTTTTATTGATCCAATTATTTTTTTTGTTTTTTCATCATTTTCTATTATTTTAAATTTAATTTTTTTACCTTTGTATGTATTTATATCGCTTTCTTTTGAAATATTTGCAAGCGATATTGGTATAAATATTCTTATTAAATTTTTATATAGAACAACTAATCCGTTAGAATTTACCAAACTTACTGTTTCTTCAAATATAGAATTTTCTTCTACTTTTTTATTAAATTCTTTTTTTATTTCTTTTATTTTGGAATGTTTGTTAGACATAAGTACATTACCTTGTCCATCATTTAGTTTTAAAACTTCTGCTTTTATTTTGTCTCCTGGTTTTAATTCTTGACTAGGCTCCAGATTGTTTTCACTAAAATATTCATTCTTCGGTATTATTCCATCGGCTTTATAACCTATATCTACATAAATTTCTCCTTTGGAATTTATTTCTACAATTGTTCCTGTTATTGTAGAACCAACTGTTATTTGTTTTAACGTTTGGTTTATAATATCTTCAAATGTTAAATTATCTTCAAATTTATTCATAAAAAAACCTTCATTTCTAATTTTGGTCAATTTAAATTCCTTGTATAGTTTCCTATTTTAGGCAATTTTCTGTTCATTATTATACATTATTTCTATTTTTTTGTCAACATAATAATATCGTCCATGATTTCTTTTGTTGCTAGGTCTAACTTATCTTTTTCTGGTATTTCTGAATTGTATTTAGAAAAATCTATGGGCTTACCATAATTTAATATTACTTTGGTAAATGGCTTAAAAGAACCTTGTATTCCTACAGGAATAACTTTAGTGTTAGTTTTTAGTGCCATAAATGCTGCTCCGTTTTTTACTTTAGATCCTTTTGCTAATCCTTTTCTTGTTCCTTCTGGAAATATTCCTAAAGAGTCTCCTTGTTTTAGTGCTTTCATGCATATTTTCATAGACTCTAAATCTCTCATTCCCCTTCTTACTGGAATTGCATCAAATAAATGTAGTATCCAATTTGCAAATCTATTTTCAAATATTTCGTATTTTGCTATAAAACGCACTGGTTTATTAGTAAATACTACTATTCCTACTCCATCAAATATATTTAGATGGTTTGCACAAAAGATTATAGGTTCATTTTCTGGAATATTTTCCATGTTTTTAGTTTCTAGTCTAAATACTATTTTATAAAATGTTTTGATAACTGTTCTTACGATAGTTCTTTCTATTTTCTTTAAAGTCGTTTCTTTTCTTATTCCATATATTCTTTTTTGTTTTTTTATTTCTTTTTCTTCTTCTTTTGTAGTAAATTTAATGTCGGTATTTTTTTCTAGTTGTTTTTCTTGCATTTCTATTTTTTACCTTTCCTAATTTTTTCATCAATTATTTTGCAAATTGCTTCTTCTTCCTCTTCAATAGACATTCCTGTAGTATCTATTACCACTGCACCTTCTGCAACTTTTAATGCACCCATTTCTTTTTCCATATCGTTTTTATCTCTTTTTTGTATGTTTTCTAGTACTTCTTCATAAGACATATCTATTCCTTTTTCTTTGTTTTGTCTATATCTTCTCATAGCTCTTTCTTTTAGGTCACCATCTAGGTATATTTTAACATCAGCATTTGGGAATACGACTGTACAAATATCTCTTCCTTCCATTATAACATCTTTTCCTTCAGCCATTTTTCTTTGAATGTCGTTCATTGCTATTCTAACTTTTTTTATACTAGACACTGGAGATACAATTTTACTTACTTCTGGACTTCTTATTTCTTTTGTTACATCTTTTCCATCTAATGTTACTTTAAGTTCTCCATTTATTTGTTCCATATCTATTTTAATTTCTTTAAGCATTTTTTCTATTTTTTCATCATCATCAAGTTCAATTTTTCTGTTTAACATTTCTAGAGCAACACATCTGTATGTCGCTCCTGTATCTATATTTGTAAAATTGTATTTTTTTGAAATTAAATCAGCCATTGTTCCTTTTCCTGTTCCTGCAGGTCCATCAATTGCAACTATAAAACTCATTTTAAATCCATCCTTTCCAATCTCTACTTTTGAACATAGAGTATTTTTAATTATTCATATGTATACTTTTTGCAACAAGCTCCACTTTTTGTACATTCATTGCAGTTTGTTTTTCTATTTCTCTTTTTATATTGTTTTTAAATTCATCTAATACTTCAATTATATTATACCCATAATTTATTACAGCTTCCATATATATTGATATTCCATCTCCATAATTTTCTACTCTAGTTCTATTTACATCATAAATTTGTGGCATTTTTTTTGCAACTTGTTCTGAAATTTGTCTAAATACACTATCAGATATAGTAAAATTTCCTAAATAACTAAATGTTGGTCTTATTATTGATTTTTCAGAAATATATGGTTGTTCTCCTTTTCCTCTCGATTTAAATATTTGCAGAGGATCTAATAAAAATCCTGAAAAATCTTTTTTTATTTCAAATGTTGGAACTGGAATTACATGTTTTCCCTGTGTTACCCTTATATTTCTTGCTTTTTCCATTTCTGTTTCTGTAGCAACATCTGTTATATATATGGTTTTTGTAAATTCTGGTAATCCTAAATTTTCTCTTATTTTTTCTACCATTCCGTCCGATGTTCCGAGTATAAGTATACTGTCTGGATTATACTTGTTAAGTGCTTCTTTCATTTCTTTTTGTTCTTCTGGTTCTATAAACAATGCATGTCTTACTGTTTCTATTTTTGTTGGTGCTTTTTTTGCAGATGTACCAGCTAAAACGGAATTTTCATCTATTAATAAGCCATCATCAATTATATAATGTATGTTATTGTTACTTGCTACTAGCTGAGCTCTATAACTTTTTCCTGTTCCAGATGGTCCAACAAATGCATAAGTTTTCATCTTTACTCACAATCCTTTCTAATGAATATCATTTATTCATTAATTTCAATTAATGATATTGAATATTTGTATCCCTTATATTCTGTATTAAACATTTCTTGTTTTATAATGTTTATATTGCATTTTTCTTGAGCTTTCTCTACAATATGATATCCTTCTGAATTTATTGCCCAAATTCTACCCTCATAGTTTTCTAGCCAATCTAAATCATATACTGTATTAAAGTTTTCTCCAAATGCTTTATATGCTTTTTCAACATTCCAATGCTGTTCATCATAAAAATATGCTTTATTTTCTTGGAAATTTACTGCAACAACAAATCCACTTCCTTCGTTGTTAAATAGAATTATATCTCCTGGCTCTATATCTTGACTTATATATTCTATTGGTTCTGTATTGCTCTTATCGTAATTTGTTTTTATAAGATTTATATTTATATATAATGATAGAAGCAATGATGTAATGCATATAATTACATTTATGCTTTTAATTCCTTTTACTTGCATTGTGTATGCTAAGAAGAATATTAGTATTCCCATGGGACATAGTAAATATCTTGCATATATTATTGGTGTACCTATTATAATAGAAGCTATACACGCTCCTATTGGCACTAAAAGGAATAAACTAATTGCTATAATTGCTGGTTTCATTGCAATTTTTATTATTCGTTTCTCACTTTTTGTTTTTCGTATATCTTTTGCATAAAGATATATCATATATATTGTTACGGCACTACTCCATACTAGAGCTACTGGCACATTAACATAGTTAAGATTACTATCTGTTAAATTACCTGTAAAAGGAAATGTAAATAATTCTATTAGTGTGTTCGGAAAATGTATTTGTATCCAAAATCCACTATTTGATTGTGCCATTTGTATAATTATTGATAATATCCAAGGTAAATATAGTGCTATCTGTATTATTGCAGAAATTATGAATATTTTTAAATCACTACTAATTTTTTTATTTTTAACACTGTCTGTAATTAATATTATCATTAGCCATAAGTTTATTAGTGCACTTGCAAGTAGTGCATAATAATGCGTATATGCAGCTGTTAAACTACATATTACAAAAATAATCCAATTTACCGTATGTTTTAATTTATTATTTTCTGTTATTTTTCCTGCTTCATTTTGATTGTTTATTTTTCTGTATATTCTGTATGCATATATAAATGTTAATGTAACTAATAACATTGACAAACTATACATTCTTATTTCACTTGAATATACTATATTTACGGGAAAGAAATATACAAGAAATGAGAACATGATTCCAACTTTTGGGCTAAAGTCTTTTCTGATATGTGTATATCCAATTATTCCAAGTATTGCAATACATACTACTGAAAATAACCTATATACTAATATATTATTTCCAAATATTAAGTTAAGTACATGTAAAATCCAATAATACAGAATTGGATGTACGTCATTTTTTCCAATTGTCCATATGTCTTTAAAACTATGTCCTGCCATTCCCACAGAATAGCTTTCATCAAACCATAATCCTGTATGAAAAGCTGATAGAGATATAAATATTATTCCTATTATAATTAATGCTATGTGTATATATTTTAAATCTATTTTCTTTATTTTGTCCATGTTTTAACTCCTTATAACTTTTACTTTTATTTTACACATTATTTTATTGATTTTATGTTCAAATTCTACCACATTCATAACTTTTTCTCAATATTTTTAAAAAAATTTAACTAGAAATATTTGTTATACTTCTAGTTAATACTTGTTATATATAATATATTAATTTTATGCTACATCTTTTATTTTTATATCTCTTACGTGATCTATTTTTTCCCATTTTGTGTTACGTATAAATAAACATTTAAAGTTTATTAATAACCACGATCCTAAAAATAATGGGTAAAGTATTAATCCCTTTATCATAGGTCTTACTGGCTTCTTTTCTATTATAAGAATCATTAGTCCAGTAAATACTGGTAAGAATAGTGTTGGTAATATAAATCTTAATGCATTTACAAATAAGTCTAAAGTAGACATTCCTCCAAATATATACATTGAGAAGTTTATTATTAGCATTAAGATTGTCATAACAAACATTGGTATACTTCCAAACATATATAAAAGTCCATCAAAATTTAATAGTGTTCTGTTCTCTTTTAATGATTCTAATAGTGAACCTGTATATTCATGTAAGCATTGAATATGTCCTATTGTCCATCTTGAACGTTGTGACCAAGATTGTTTAAATCCTACCGGTTGTTCATCATATACAATTGCTTCTGTTGACCATGCTACTCTTTTTCCTTGTATTATTCTTTTTAATGAAAATTCTATATCCTCTGTAAGAGTTTTAGTATTCCATCCTGTAGGTTTTATTAAATCAAATTTAACCATAAAACCGGTTCCATTAAGTAGCGCTGAAAGTCCTAAGTTGTATCTTGCTAAGTGGTAAAATCTATGCATAGTCCAATAGAATAATGCATATCCAGCTGAAATCCAACTGTCTGATGGATTTTTAATGTCTCTATATCCTTGTACAACTTCCTCTCCTTGACATAGTTTTTTATTCATTGCTTTAAAGAAGTTTTCATGAACAATGTTGTCTGCATCAAATATGCAAAAAGCATCATATTCTGCGTTTTCTTGTATTTTTTTACTTAAAAAGCATTGCAGGGCTGCACCCTTTGTTTTTTTATTAGGATCATCTTCATGTCTTTCAAATACTATTGCTCCTAAATTCTGTGCTATTTTTGCTGTATTGTCGTTGCAATTATCTGCAATTACATATATGTCTATTAATTCTTTTGGATAGTTTTGTTTCTTTATGCTTTCTATTAAGTTTCCAACAACTTTTTCTTCATTATGTGCTGGTATTATTGCCATAAATTTGTGATTTTTCTTTTCTAGTAATGGTTTTTCTTTTATTTTTACAAATGAGCATAAACTTATTATTAATTGGTATATCCAATAAATGGTTAAAATCCATACCATAGCTTGTTGTATTATATATAAATATTTCATATCTTGGATGTAAAAAGTAAATTATTTTTACTTTCTTTTTCCTCCATTTCTTTTATTACTTTTAATTATTCTTTTTCTTCTTCATTTGTTGAAACTTCTAAGTCTTTCATGCTTAAGTTAATTCTGTTTTGTGAGTCTATTTCATATACTTTTACTTTTACTTCGTCTCCTACAGAAAGTACATCTTCTACTTTTTCTATTCTTTTGTTTGAAATTTTAGAAATGTGAAGTAGTCCTTCTTTATCTCCTCCAATATTTACAAAAGCTCCAAAGTTCATAATTTTTGTTACTACACCATCATATATTTCTCCTACTTGTACATCTTTTGCAATATCTTCAATCATTTTTAGTGCTTTTCTTCCCATCTCTGAATCATCTGTGTATATGCATACTTTTCCATCATCTTCAATGTCTATCTTAACTCCAGTAGCATCTATGATCTTATTAATCATTTTTCCTCCTGGTCCGATTACATCTTTTATTTTATCTACATTGATTGTTGTTGTTATAATTTTTGGTGCATATTTTGATAATTCTTTACGTGGCTCTGATATTTGTGGTAGCATTATTTCATCTAAAATATAATCACGTGCAATTTTTGTTCTTTCAAATGCTTGTTTTATTATATCATATGTCAAACCATCGTTTTTAATGTCTACTTGTATTGCAGTTATTCCATCTTTAGTTCCTCCTACCTTAAAATCCATATCTCCAAAAAAGTCTTCTATTCCTTGTATATCTGTAAGCATTACATACTCATCCGGATTTTCTTTTGAAGTAACTAATCCTGTTGAAATTCCAGCAACTGGCTTTTTAATTGGTACTCCTGCATCCATTAGTGCTAATGTACTTCCACATATACTTGCTTGTGAAGTTGAACCATTTGATGATAAAACTTCTGATACAACTCTTATTGTATATGGAAATATATCTTCATCAGGTATTACTGGAACTAATGCTTTTTCTGCTAAAGCTCCATGTCCTATTTCTCTTCTACCTGGACCTCTTGATGGTCTTGCTTCTCCTACCGAATATGATGGGAAATTGTATTGATGCATGTATCTCTTACTTGTTTGGTCATCTACTCCATCTAATTCTTGTTCTTCTGATTTTGTTCCAAGTGTTACTACTGACATTACTTGAGTTTGACCTCTTGTAAATATTGCACTACCATGTACTCTTGGTAAAATTCCTACCTCACAAGAAAGTGGTCTTAATTCATCTATTTTTCTGCCATCTGGACGCTTGTGTTCTTTTAATATCATTTCTCTAACACATTCTTTTTCTAGGTCATGTATACTGTTAGCTATATCTAGTGCTTTATTTTGTGTTTCTTCTTCACCATATTTTTCTATAAAATAATTCTGAATATCCATAGCTAATGCATCCATATTTGCATCTCTTATTTCTTTTTCTTGTGCTTGTACGTCTTTATACATTCTTTCTTTAAAGTTTTCCTTAATTTCTGCATATACTTCTTGATTTGTTGCAAACGATGTATATTCGAACTTAGGTTTTCCTACTTCATTTTTTATTTCTTGTATAAATGTACATAGTTTTTTTATTTCTTCATGTCCCACCTTTATAGCATCTAGCATAGTGTCGTTTGGTATTTCGTCGGCTCCTGCTTCTATCATAGTAACTTTTTCCATTGTTCCTGCAACAGTTAAATTTAGTCTTGATTTATTTCTTTGTTCTACTGTTGGATTTATTACTATTTTGTCATCAACATATCCTACGTTTACTGCAGCTGTTGGTCCTCCAAATGGTATGTCTGAAATTGATAGTGCAACAGATGCGCCTATCATTGCACATACTTCTGGACTGTTGTCTTGTTCTACAGATAATACTGTTGCTACTACACATACATCATTTCTAAAATCCTTTGGAAATAGTGGTCTTATTGGTCTATCTATTGCTCTTGATGTTAAAATTGCTTTATCTGCTGGTTTTCCTTCTCTTCTATTAAAACTTCCTGGTATTTTTCCTACAGCATATAATTTTTCCTCATAGTCAACTGATAATGGGAAAAAGTCAACTCCTTCTTTTGGCTCTTTTGATGCTGTTGCATTTACCATTACTACTGTGTCTCCATAACGAATTATTGCATTTCCATTTGATAATTCTGCAACTTTTCCTGTTTCTACAGTTAGCTTTCTTCCTGCTAGTTCTGTTTCAAATTTCTTATACATATTTTCTCCTTTTTTATTTGTATTTATATAACCCAATACTTTTATTAGATTGTAACCTCTATAAAATTAATTTAGTTATTTGTATCTAATTTAATTTTATACAAGCTACTTCTAATCTTAAGTATTGTTATATATTTTAATTATTTATTATTCTTTACTTTTTTATAAAATTTATGTTATTTGGTAAAAATGGGCGCTTTAACTTTTGTAAAACGCCCCATTTGCTAAATAAACTACCTTTGTAGTTATTTTTATTATTTTCTTAATCCTAATTTTTCAACAATATCTCTGTATCTTTGAACATCTTTTTCTTCTAGTTAGTTTAATAAACTTCTTCTTTCTCCTACCATTTTTAATAATCCTCTTCTTGAGTGATTATCTTTTTGATGTGTTTTTAGATGTTCTGTTAGGTTGTTGATTCTTTCTGTTAAAAGAGCTATTTGAACTTCTGGTGAACCAGTATCTTTTTCGTCTCTTCTGTAAGTTTCAATTATTTGTTGTTTTCTTTCCTTTGTCATTTTGTACACCTCCTATTTTTATTTGCCTTACTCCCAGTTTTAGTGGTGTAATTTTTCCTATAACCAAGCGTAAGGTATTAACCTTTATTATAATACCATATTTTTTATTAAAATACAAGTGTTTTTTTGATTTTAGTGTCATTTAAAATCATATTTAAATTGTTAGTAAATAGTCATTCTAGATCCTATGTTTTGTATGTGTTCTCCAGTATATGTTACTGGAAAATGGAATCTTGAAGATATTGGATACTCTGTTGAACTATATGAACAATATCCTCCACGTACAACTCTTGCAGCTGAATACCATGATTCCATTGTCCATTCAAATACGTTTCCTGCTAAGTCGTAAATATTTTTTATTTGAAAAGCCTCTGTTATTCCAGATGTGAATCTTATTGATTGACCTTTTTTCTTTACTATTTTTCCTGTTTCATCTGCTATTTGTGTATCTGAATAATTACCTCCACCTGTACTGTCTAATATGAAAAATGGATTAGTTGTTGCATTGCTATTTTTCGTATCTTTTATCCATAACATTATTTGATCCCATTGACAACTCCATATCATATGACTTGTTGCTCCATTTTTTGAAAGTGTTTTTTCTGTTTCATATAAATCATACCATGATTGGTTTGTTAATACTACTTGTCCTTTTTTGCTTTGTGCTGTTCCGTTTGAATCTATACTTGTTTCAAATCTTCCTACCCAAAAACCTTTATCATTTCTTACCTTTTTTATTAGATTATTAAATTCTTCTTGGTATTTGTATTTTGTCCAATTTGCTGCTATTTCCTCGCTTAGATTTGATGGTTCTTTGTTTATTTCGCTTGTACCATATTCTATTGGTATTACTTTTATTGCTGTATTTTCTTTTATTGATTCAAATTTATATAATACTGCTGCATAGTTTCCATCTGATAATCTTATTGCCATTGGATAATTTCCATTGTCTACTTCTTCTTGTATTTTATCGTTTATTGCATCCTCTGTTTCACAAGTACTTACATCTAAAAATGTGTCTTCTACTGGTATCCATACAAATTGATTTCCCCCTTTAGAATTTTCCATATCATCATCTGCTATGTCTGAAATTACTAATCCTGAAGAAATGGGTGTACTATCTTCTATTACTGCATATCCTGCTGGTATTACAGCTTTTTTCCCTTCTTCATCTGTGTAGATTGCCCTTTCGTTTGTTATTTCTCCCTTTTCACTTATTTTAGGTAGATTTTCTTCTACAAAATCATCTTCTACAATATTTTCATCATCTATTGTGTTATCTTCTTGCATGTTGCTTATTTCTGTATTTGTTTGTGTAACATCTTCTCCATCTGTTTTTATAAACATAATTGCTATTATTATTGTGATAATTATTAATGCTATAATTATTCCTACTAATAATATTGTTCTTTTGTTATTCATGTATTTTACCTCCGTACATTATAAATATTCTATGTTTAAATAATACTATAATTTTTATTTAAATACAATAGAAAATAAATATTTATGTGTAAAATATATTAGTTTTTTCTATTAAATTTTAATGGTTATATGGATTATTTTGTCTTTTTATGATATATAAATATTAATAAAAAGAAGGAGGAATTAATATGAAAACAGTTGTTATTACTGGTTCTGCCAGAGGTTTGGGGTTAGAAATGGCTAAACAATTTGTACAAAATGATTTTCAAGTTGTAATTTGTGATATTTTAGAAGATAAATTAAAGGAGGCTAAAGAAACATTAAAATCTATTTCAAATGAAGCACATATTTTGGAAGTAGTTTGTGATGTAACTAAGGAAGAAGATTTACAAAATGTTATGAATAAAACTTTAGAAAATTTTGGTTCTGTTGATATTTGGATAAATAATGCAGGAGTAAATCAACCT
>CALXEU010000055.1 GCA_944387395.1 uncultured Clostridia bacterium
AATAATTCTGGTCCTTTGTTTATAATAGGCACTGTAGGACTCACCTTTTTTGCAAATTCATCTATTGGAATACTACTCCTTATTTCCCATGTTTTATCTGCAATTACAGTTGGTATAATCTTAGGAATTGTATCAAGAGTAAAAAATAATTCATTTGAAAATAAAAATTCTGATTATGTACAGAATTTTGAAAATAATAATGCATCTAAGGTATGCACATTTTTAAATTTAGGAGAAGTTCTTTCCGAAGCAATTATGGATTCTGCTAAAACTATAATTATGATTGGCGGTTTTGTAGTTATATTTTCTGTGATAATATCTATTTTAACAAGTAGTAAAATTCTGACCTTACTTTCTAACATTCTATTGCCTATCTTGAATATATTTAAAATAGATTATCATTTTGCAAATGGTTTTATAGCAGGAATAATTGAACTTACAAACGGAGTCTCTATTGTATCTAGCGTACCTAATAAAGCTATATCTGTAAATGTACTACTTTCTGCTTTTTTACTTGGTTTTGGAGGTTTATCCGTACTACTTCAGGTTTTAGCAATTATTTCTAAATCAGATCTTAGTATAAAGCAGTACCTCTGGGGTAAAATTTTGCAAGGTATTATTGCAGTATTCTATACATATATTTTATTAACAGCATTTCCGATTTTTAATTTAAATTTATGATTGGAGGAAGATTTATGGATAAAGGTTCAGATTATAATTATTATGGTGTTCCACCTTTTGGAAATATGAATATGGGCATGTATGATATGGGAACAGATAATATAAATTCTAATGGTATGAATATGGATTCTCAAGGGATTTTTAATCCTTTTATGCAATATGAACAGGCTTATATGTATTATAGATATTTGGCTATGCAAATGGAATATAAAATTAAGTGTAAGGAATTTGAAAATCTATCTTCTAAGCCAAACTATAGAGATACAAATAGAAAAATTGAATAATAATACTATTCCATTTTTTTACAAAACTGTAAAATATCTTGATTTTTCTAACAATTTGTGTTAAAATAATATTAGTTTTAATTGTGTGTACAAAATTTATAAATATTTTATTTACTGTATTTTGTACTTTCGTAGAAAGGATTGTTAGAAAAATGGCTATTAGAGCTAAATTAAATATTAAAAAACTTATAGAAACTCTTACTTCTCCACTTAGTATTCTTGGAGATTTTACGAGTGATAAATATGATGTTGTAAACGAGGATGTTTTACCGGATATATTAGCAAGAGACATTGTTTCTTTGGACTCTAGAGTTGATAATTATGTCCCTGGTAAAGGTTTTGTGAGAGAATCTAGAGAAGAAAATAAAGGGAAAAATATTCCTCATACAAGAAATTCTGGTTCAAGAAGTGTAAAAAAACAAGAGCCTTCTCCTGATAGAGGAACAGCAAAAGCAAGACAAATTGATGATGAAGATAGAACACATTAATAAAGATATAAACTGCCAGGTATTTTATCTGACAGTTATATTTTTTGATTGAAAATTTTTCAATTTTTGCTTGACAAATTCATTATTTGCGTTTATAATAATATTTGTCTTTAACAAATGGCGAAGTAGCTCAGTTGGCTAGAGCACACGGTTCATACCCGTGGTGTCGAGAGTTCGAATCTCCCCTTCGCTACCAATATTTTATAAAAGCCTATAAATGGCATATTTGAAGTAAATTCAAGTATGTTATTTTTTGTTTATCACATTATTATATCATTAATTTCATAATAAAAAATCCCAAAAATCGGGATTTATATTATTTTTTTATTCCATCTAAACACTTTTCGTATAAAAATTTTTTTAGATTTTCAATTTTACTTTCGTCTTCATAGTATTCTATTAATTTTGTACCAAATTCAATTCTGTTTTCATCAGAAATTGATATTATACCTTTTCCATATTTAATTAACTGATGATTAGCAGCAAGCATAGACGTTCTCTTATTTCCATCATTAAATGCCTGCATTTTCATTAGTTTGCACATAAAAGTAAAAATTGCATCAGTTATATTTCCTTTATCTAATTCATTATTATATTTATCTATTAAATCATTAATTTTTTCTTCAGATGGCAATTCTGGATTCCAATTTGTTCCACCCATAGACACATCATATATTCTTAATTTACCAGGTTGTTCTACTATATTAGCACCCACAAAAGCATGTATACTCTCTATAAATTTTAAGTTTATAGATGAATTCATACTATAAATAATGTATTGCCAGGCATGTTTTAAATTATTAATTGCTTGAATTTCGTCAATTCTTAAATGGCCTACATTTAGACCATCATATATAGCTTGAGTTTCTGGAAATGTAACTGGTATTCCTTCTAAGTTTGCACTTTTCCAAATGGAATCTACTATATTTCTTTTAGCATATAATATATTTTCTTCGTTTGTCATATTATATTTATCTTTTAACATAATTTTTTTAGTTCCTTTCCCAAGTTACAAATCCAGCTCAAAAAAAGATTAGATTTTATATAAAATTTCCAGCTTATTTTTTAGTTCATATAATCTTTTAATTTTTTACTTCTGCTTGGATGACGCAATTTTCTTAATGCCTTTGCTTCAATTTGTCTTATTCTCTCTCTTGTAACTTTAAATTCTTTTCCAACCTCTTCAAGTGTTCTTGCTTTTCCATCTTCAAGACCAAATCTTAACTTTAATACTTTAGCTTCTCTTGGAGTAAGTGTTTTCATAACTTCTTCTAGTTGTTCACGAAGCAATGTATATGCAGCAGCATCTTGTGGTGCAGGACTATCGTCGTCTTGTATAAAATCTCGTACATGGCTGTCGTCTTCTTCGCCTATTGGGGTTTCTAAAGATACTGGATCTTGTGCTATTTTTTGTATTTCTGCTACTTTTTCTACACTTATTTCCATTTCCTTTGCAATTTCTTCTGGAGATGGCTCTCTACCTAATTGTTGTAATAAGTGGCGTGATGTTCTTATTAATTTATTTATTGTTTCTACCATATGAACAGGAATTCTTATTGTTCTTGCTTGGTCTGCAATAGCTCTAGTTATAGCTTGTCTAATCCACCATGTAGCATAAGTACTGAATTTATAACCTTTAGTGTAATCAAACTTTTCTACTGCCTTTATTAATCCCATATTTCCTTCTTGAATTAAATCTAAAAATAGCATTCCTCTTCCAACATATTTTTTGGCTATACTTACTACTAATCTTAAATTTGATTCAGCAAGTTTTTGTTTTGCTTCTTCGTCGCCCTCCAAGATTCTTTTTGCCAATTCTAATTCTTCATCATAAGATAATAGTGGTATTCTTCCAATTTCTCTTAGATACATTCTAACAGGATCATCAATACTAATACCATCCATATTATTGATATCTATTTCTTCGATTTTGATGTCGTCCATCGCTTCTAGGTCTTCTATATCTGGTTCTTCAAGTTCGAAATCATCATCTTCTTTTAGTACATTAACTCCTAAATTTTCAAATGCATCAAATACTTTTTCTATTTGATCAGTATTAGCATCACCTAGTTGGCTTGCTAGTTCTCCATAAGTTATTTTTCCATTTTCTTTGGCTTTTTTTATAATATTGTTTAACTTTTCTTCAGTTGCTTTTTCTGAATTATTTTCATCTAAATTTTCTATTTCATCATTTTCTACACTGGCATTTCTTACCTTTTTATTGCTATTTTCTATTTTCTCATTTTCCTTTTTCATTAAAACCTAATCCTCCCTATTTTATCTTCGCAAGCTTAATTATAACATTATTTAATTCTTCTTCATAACCTGCTATTTCTTCTTCAGTTAAGTTTTCTTCCTTTGCTTTTTCTATTTTGCTTACAATTTCTTTTTTCTGATTAATTAAATACTCTTTTCTGTACGTACTTAGAACATCTTCAATACATTTATCTACATCTGTTATTTCGAAATCGGACGACATTATTCCAGATAAATAGTTTACTGTTGTTTCTTCTTCGAATAAGTCTATTAAATTTTCTATATTAATATTTCCTTTTTCATGTTCTTCATACAATTTATTGATTATTTTCTTATTTACTTCAACTTTTATTAGATTGCTTTTTATAATATTTTCAAACTTTTGAAACGTTTTTTCTTGGTAGTTTATTAGTAGATAAATTAACAAACTTTCTAATTTTTTTGTTTTTTCATCAATGTTATTTTCTTCTTTAGTTGATGTATTTATTTTTAAATTTGTTTTTATTGGTATAGATTTTTTTTCTAGTCTTATTTCCGATTGATTGTTTGCATATAATATTTTATTTATTTCTGCAAATAATGCATCTTTTGAAACTTTATATTCAGTAGAAATTTTATCTATATAAATTTCTCTTTCAATTTTGTTTTCTACTTTTGCTAGTATTTTTGCAATTTCGTTTAGAAATTTAATTTTGTCATTAATATTTTCTAAATTTAAATCTTTTTTCAGCATTTTTACTTTAAATTCAACTAGTGATATTGCATTATCCATACATTTTTTTAATTTTTCTGGTCCGTATTTTATAATATATTCATCTGGATCTTTTGCACCTGATATTTGCAATATTCTAATATCACAACCTAGATTCTTTAATATTTCTAGTCCACGCATTATGGCTGCTTGTCCTGCTCCATCTGCGTCATATCCTATTATTACTTTTTCACAACTTCTTCTAAGTAGTCTGCCTTGTGCCTCTGTTAAAGCTGTTCCTAATGATGCTACTGCATTATTTATTCCTCTTTGATGTAGTGATATTGCATCCATGTAACCTTCAACTATTAGTAT
Organism: uncultured Clostridia bacterium; assembly: GCA_944387395.1. Lineage (GTDB taxonomy): Bacteria > Bacillota > Clostridia > TANB77 > CAG-508 > CAG-245. The sequence goes on from CALXEU010000055.1 coordinate 4,776, forward strand.
TGTTTGCGGATTACTTTTTTTTGCAATATTAAATGCAAATAGATGTCTACCTTTGCTATAGACAATATTTTCTGGCGAATTTATGTATTTGGGTTTGCTGTCATCTAGTACTCTTCCTCCAAATGCTATTACTCTGTCTCTTTCGTCAAATATTGGAAACATAAGTCTATTTCTGTATCTATCTATAAATTTACCCTCTGGATTTTTATTTACTAGACCTGACGCAAGTATTTCTTCTTCTTTAAATCCTTGCATTTTTAGTTCTTCGTATAATTCATTGAACTTTCCTGAAAACCCTATTTTAAATGTTTTTAGTGTATTGTTATCCAAATGTCTTTTTTTTACATATTCTTGACCAAGTTTTGCTGTTGGTTTGTATAAATTTTGATGGTAAAACTCTGCTGCTGTTTTATTTACTTCGTATACTTTCTTTTTTAGTATCTCTTTTTTTTCTTCTGCTGGATTTATTTTTTCGATTGGAATTTCTATGTTAGATCTATTGGCTAAAAATTCTACAGATTCTCTAAAATTTAGATTTTCTATTTTCTGTATAAAGTGAAAAACATTTCCACCAACTCCGCATCCAAAGCAGTGGAATATTTGTTTATCAGGTGAAACACAAAAAGATCCAGATTTTTCTTTATGAAATGGGCATAACCCCATATAGTTTCTTCCTGAACGTTTTAGTACTACATATCCAGATACTATGTCTATTATGTCATTTTTGCTTCTTACTTCATCTAAAAATTCGTCACTAAACTTTACCATCTCTAATCCCTTCTTTATATTATATTCGACAGAAATTTGCTTATTCCTTCTTTATTTTCCACAATATGTAAACCTTTTTTTGTTTAATATGTTTTATAGCACGTAAAAAGACTAACATCTAGTTAGTCTTTTCGTTTGTTCATTTTTTATATTTCTAATTTTTTATGCATTTTGGCTTTCACCATTAAATGGAATAAATTTACTTACTATATTTCCTTGAGGAATTATAGTATCTGACATATTTTTATGTTCCTCAAATGATATGTTTATTTTGTTTTCTATTAAATTTTGAACCTCATCTTCTGTTGAGTGTTCTGCTAAAACAAGTTCACTTACTAAAATTTGTTTTGCATTGTTTAGCATTTTCTTTTCTCCAGTAGATAGTCCTTTTTCTTTTTGTTTGTAACTTAAATTTCTTACTACATCTGCGACTTCGTAAACACTTCCACTCTTCATCTTGTCCATATTTTCTTTATATCTTTTATTCCAATTTGAAGACATTTCTGTTTCATCTGCTTCTAATATTTGAAGTACTTTTCCAGCTTCTTCTTTATCTATTATATTTCTTACTCCAATTTCTTGTGCTTTAGAAATTGGTACCATAACCTTTACTTCTCCAGGCATTTTGATTATATAATAATCTTGCTTTTCACCTAAGATGTCTTTTTGTTCAATTGCATCTATTGTTCCTGCACCATGCATTGGGTATACTATTTTATCTCCGACGTTAAACATATTGTATTGCTCCTTCCATATTATATAAATTAATAAGTTAAGAGGTTCATAAAGGTTTATAATCTCTTTTTAACTACATTTATAATTATAACATAAAAAATGGTAAAAGTCAAAATTTTTACCATTTTTTCTTATATGAAATTATGCTTTTTAGTTAATTAATTTATTTAACCTGATAAGAAGGAACAAAAATTATTAATTTTTAATATTATATAAAAAATGGAAAAGGAGATTTATTATGGATTTATTATTATTTTTTGCATTGCCTATAGCAACTATTATATTATCTGTTGTTCTACAAAAAATACTTAAATGTCCGATTTTAGTAGCTTTAACATTCTTTGCTATATATTTAATAGTTGCTTTTGCTGTATTTGATTATTCTTTTTTAGTTTATGCAATTATATATACTATTATTTCATATATTACTGCTTGTTTAACTAAATTTTTATGTTGTTTAATAAGTTCAGGTGGGTGTATACAAAATTTAAGTGTTGGTACATTAAGATCAAATCAAATTTGTAGCAATGAACTAAATTCGAATAATTTAAAATCAAGTTCTATTAGTTCTGATACAATGTCAACCAAAAGTTTAAATTCAAACACTGCTGATGTTAATACCTTAGTTACAAGTAACTTTATTAATAATAGCGATAACAATAGCAATTGTTGCAACTGCTGTAATAGGAATATTTGTTTAAATAGATTTTGTAGACGAAAATAATTTGCAGGTTTTGCCCTGCAAATTATTTTAATTATATAATACAGATACTAAATATAATCCATGCGCTGGTAGAGTCTTTCCTGCTTTTTGTCTATTTTTTTCCAATATAATTTTAGGTATCTCATTTGGTTCTATTTTTCCTATTCCAACATCTAATAATGTTCCTGATATTATTCTAACCATGTTATATAAAAAACCATTTCCTGTAAGTTCTATTATTATCTTTTCTCCCTCTTGTCTTACCTCAGCTTTATAAATGGTTCTTACACTATTTTTACCACTTGTTCCACTAGATTTAAATGCTTTAAAATCATGTTCACCTTCAAAGAAAACCGCCGCTTGTTTCATTTTTTCTACATCTATTTTAAAAGGGTAACAATACTCTAGATTTCTATAAATTGCAGTTCCTGTTTTAGAGTTATTTATTATATATCTATATGTTTTATGTTTTGCGTTGTATCTACTATGAAATCTTTCATCTACTTCCTCTGCCTCTTTTATAACGATACTATTTTTTAATTGCGAATTAATTGCAAGAGGTAATTTTTCTATTGGAAAATTAGAATTTGTTTTAAAGTTTGCAACTTGACCAAGAGCATGTACTCCAGCATCTGTTCTTCCAGAACCTATTAACTCTATTTCTTCGTGTAGTATGTTAAAAATTGCACGCTCAATTTCTCCTTGTATATTTAATTTATTAGGCTGTTTTTGCCAGCCATTATAGTCTTTTCCATCATATTCTATTGTTAACTTTATATTACGCATTGTTTACTCTCCGTTCACTTTTATAAATTTTTTATATGAATATTATTCTTTATATATTTTTTGTAACAATGCTTCCTCTAATGTTTTAGAGAAGTTTATTTTCAATTTTTCTGCTTTTGTATTTATCCATTTTGGAATATTAACTGTTTTCTTTATTAGTTCTTTTCCCCATTTTTCTGCAAACGTACTTATATCAACTGCAATATATGTTTTAAATTTTGAAATATAATCCCAATTTTCTATATCTAGGTCTTTTTCTAATTTTTCAAATGTTATATCTTCAATTTTGCTTGAATGTGGTATTTGGTTGTTTTCTTCCATTTCATCTAATACAATACCAGCTATTAAATCTTCTGCCATTGACATAGCTTCCTCTAATGTACTTCCACAAGTAGAGCTGTTTTCTAAATCTGGAACAAATACTGAATATCCACCCTCTTTCTCTTCATAAAACAAAACTGGATAAATAACTTTCATGATTATACCCCCTATATATTTTATAAGCAGGGATTTATTTCAACCCCGCTTTTTTTAAGATATTGTTAAGAGTTCCTTTCGGGATATCTCCTTTATGGTTTGGTACTGGTATACTTCCGTTTTGTTTCATCGTGTCTATATATGTAATGTGAGCCGTTAGTATGATGATGGTACCAGCCATGGGAGATTAACAATTTCTCTAGTTCTCGAAATGTCATGACTATTCCTCCTAACAATTATATTATACTACGTATTATACGTATCTGTCAATAATTTATAACATTTTAAAATAAAAAGACTATATACTGTTTTTTCCAGCCCTTATAGTCTTTTCCATCATATTACTTTATAATACACATTTTTACTCTTTATTTTCCTGTTTTTTTCTTAATTTTTTTAATTTATCAATTCTTTTTTTATCTATGTTTTCCAATCTGTTTGTAATAATATTTTTTATTAAAATTCTCTTTAAAGAATCTTCACTAACATCTGCAATTAAAGTACCATCTTTTGCTATAGAAATCTTGCCAGATTCTTCTGAAACAACTATAGCTATTGCATCTGTTTCTTTTGAGACACCAACTGCAGCTCTATGTCTCGTACCTAAATCCTTTGAGATATCATTACTATTAGAAAGTGGAAGTATTGTTGCTGCAGCTGCAATTTTATTATTTCTTATAATTACTGCCCCATCATGAAGTGGTGTGTTTGGTACAAATATATTTACCAATAATTGTGGCGATATTTCACTATCTATTTTTATTCCAGTATTAATTATATCACTTAAGCTTATGTCTCTTTGTATTACTATTAAAGCTCCTGTTTTTGTTTTTGCCATTTCTTGTACAGCAATTGATATCATATAAATTGCTTCTCTAGTTTTGGTTTCTATACTTTTTTCTATTCCAAAAATATTTGTAAGTTTGTTTGTACCTAGTTGTTCTAATGCTCTTCTTAATTCTGGTTGAAATATTATAATGAGAGCTATTACTCCAGATGGTAAAAATGCTGTAAGAACAGAGTGTACTATATCTAAATGCAGAACTCCACTTGCCCATGCAAGTATAATAAAAAATGCTATTCCTTTTATTAATTGCATTACTCTTGAATCTTTTGCTAACTTAAATATTTTTACTATTACATATACGACTATTGCTAAATCTAATATTAAACTTACTAATCTTAATGGTTGGTTTTTTAGAATATTTATATAATCAGAAAATCCAATTCCCCAACCATCAATAGTACTTACTAAAAAATTTTCGTTCATTAATTTGTTACATTCCTTTCTAGGCACAAATCTGGTTGGAAAAGAATTAAATTTTGGCTAGGAAAGCAAATTTTAAATTTATAAGACGTACTGGTTGTACGTTGTTAAATTTAAAATGAAGATTGTGGGCTCCAAAATTGTAATTATTTTTCAACCTTTATCTCGATTTTATTGATTTATTAAGTAATATATTAATGTAGCACTTACAGCTAAAAGCATTAACAATGTAAGCATGGTAGCCATTATTTTTACAAAAATTCTTCCTGCATCATGTTTTTTAGCCATTTAATTTTCCTCCTAAATTAAAAAATACATTTTATATTATAACATTTTATACTAAATTTTTCAACACAGAATCAGCATTATGTTACCATATTTTTATTAATTACTTAGATTGTGACAAATCATTTAATAATTTTAAGACAATTATATACATTGCATGAGCCCAGGCAAGTCCTATTACCCAATTAGGCTTCATAGTATTATTATCTATTTGTTCAGCAAGAAAGCCTAAATCACTTGAAGTATTTATTACAAAATTCAAGCATTCTTTAGCTTTTACCTTATCCCCTGATTTTATATAATATATTGCCATCCATAGTGTTGAAATTGACCATGGATTTTTTCCTCCCATATAAGTATCATCTTCAAATCTCAAATATCCTCTAGAATAAGTTAAAAGCGTTAAATTTATTTTTTCTACAGTGTTTTGTACCTTTTTTTCATTTTGTGAGAAAACTTCGAATGGATAGACTACACCAAGTAAACTGATATCAGTTTTATCATCTTTTATATTTCTTTTTAATGTTTTAGTGTTTTCATTAACCATATTTGTGCTTATATAATTCTTAATGTTTTCTAATTCTTTATCTATCTTGATATTAGTTTTGTTTATTTGTTCTAATTTTAATCTATTATTTTCATATTTAGATTTTAAACATTTATAGATATTTTTCATTGCGTTTAGTGCAGCATAAATACTTGCTAAAGAATACAAATGCACTCCCTCATTCATTTCCCATAAATCGTAACTTAAGTGCTTGTATAATTTGTCACTTTCTCTTCCTTGCTCTTTTACTTCTTTAAGAATTTCTTTTTTGACTAAATCTTCTTCCTCTTTTTCTTCATCAAATAAATTTTCTAAATATTTGAATAAGAAATTTATTGCATTTTCACACATTTTTAAATTAGTTTCTAAGAATTTTTGATTCTTTGTTTTTTTGTAATGCTCATAAATTCCATATATTACACTTGCTGTTTCATCAATTTGATATCCCCAACATGGAGCAATTTTTCCATCTGTGTAAAATCTTTGTTCCCACATTCCTGATGCACTTTGTGTAATTTTACAAAAATTTTCATAAAATTTTTCTGTTTCTTTTGTCATATTTAGTTCATCTAGAGCCTTTGTTATAAAAACACTGTCTCGAGGCCAACAGTAAGAATACCTGCCAGAATGAGCCATATTTTCATCTACTTCTATTGCAGATGCTATTCCTCCAGTTTCATCATTTTGTAATAGTGGAAATAACAAAATTGATCTTTTATATATTTCTAATGCTTTTTCACTCATATTTACATTTTCATTATTAAGTAGATTTAATCCATCATGCTTTTCTAAATAATTTTTCCAATATTTTTTTGTATTTATAAATTCTTTTCTTACATCTGTTTTTGATAATTCCTCTATTTTTTCCTCTAGCTCTGATTGTTTCTTTAATTCTTTATTTTCTTTTATATATATAAATAAGTCTAATTCGGTTTGTTCTCCAGGTTTTAGTGTTCCTAAATCATAGCTTATTGCAGAATCTGCACTCATACCAATATAATCTTTATCTTCTAAGATTGCTCCTCTTATGCAATCTTCTACATTATTAATTCTATGACCAATTATTTTTTTATTTGAAAAAATGCACCAAGAATAATCATGACTATATTGAATAAGTCCATTTGATATTATTTTCCCCGAAAACATATTGTTTGCATTTGTAAGTAATTTCGAACGTACTATAAAATTTAAATTTAAATCTATTTTATTATTATTTGCAAATGTATATTTTTTTATAATTAAGTTTTCCTTTATGCTAACTAAATCTGTTTGTGTTATATTAATGTTAAAATACATATTTTCTATTTCTGTATTTAATATATTTGTATTTTCTGTGTAATGTTGGAAATATCTATTATTAATATCTTCGTGCAAATATATAATTGCAGAATCGTTTATTTTTAATCCTGTGTGAAATATGTCTATAAATTGCTTAAAATCAACATTTGGATAATATGTACGTAAAAGCTCTCCTTTTTTACTAAAGGTAGCTTTTATGTTTTTATTTCCTATTATAGCATCATTAAAAATCTTATTACTCATTTGTTATCCTCTCTATTTTCAATAATTTCTACTATTCTTTTTTCTAACTCTTTAACTCTTTCATTAATTCTTGTAATAGACTTATCATCTGTCTCTGTTTTTAAAAAGTCTTCTTGAATTATATTCTTCATATCTTCGATTTCTTCTTGCAGTGTTTGTATTCTTTCTAATACTTCTAATCTCAGATATTTTTTATCCATAGGATCATCATATACTTTATCTACTTTTAAGTTATCATCTAATGTATATTTTTCACCAAAGTCAGGAATTGTTACTCCTATCCCAGTATTTTCTATAATTTTATCTTTTAATACTAATTGCCCATTTGGCTCTCCATGTACTAGGAATATATGTTTTGGCTTTTTAATAAATGAATAAATAAAATTTAAAAGCCATTGTTGATCGGCATGACCTGAATATCCTTCTATATATTCTACTCTTGCATTTACACTAAATTCTTCTCCAAATATCTTAACAGTTTTTGCTCCATCTACAATTTTTCTTCCTAGAGTTCCAGGTGCTTGATATCCAACAAATAAAATACATGAATTAGGATTCCATATATTGTGTTTTAAGTGATGTTTAATTCTTCCCACTTCACACATTCCACTTGCAGAAATAATTATAGAGGCTTCCGTACTTTCGTTTAGCGCTTTTGATTCATCTGCAGTTTTTGTAAACTTTAATCCTGGAAATTCCAAAGGATTATCTCCACTTTCTATTATCTTTTGGGTTTCTTCATCAAATATTTCCTCATTATTTTTAAATACTTCTGTTGCTGAAATAGCAAGTGGACTGTCTACGTATACAGGAGTTTTCATTAAAATCTCATATTCTCTTCTGAATTTTGGATCTTTCATTTTTTCTAATTTTATTAAATTTAGCTCATATAATATTTCTTGTGTTCTACCAACTGCAAATGATGGAATTACAACTGTTCCACCTTTTTCTATTGTTTCTGCTACAATATTTAAAAATAATTCTGCTTTATTTTCAGTATCTACATGAAGTCTATCTCCATAGGTAGATTCCATAACTAGATAATCTGCATCCTCTATCATTGTTGGTTCAGAAAGAAGTGGTATATTATTATTTCCCAAGTCTCCTGTAAATACTGTTTTAGTAATTTTTCCTTCTTCTTTTACCCAAATTTCAATTACACTAGACCCCAACATATGGCCAGCATCATTAAATCTTACATGTATATTTTCATCTATATCTATTATTTCATCATATTTAACAGGTCTAAATATTTCTAAACATTTTATAGCATCCTCTGCTGTATATAGAGGTGGCAAAGTTTTTTGTCCTTTTCTCTTCCTCTTTTTATTTTTCCACTCATTTTCTTGTTCTTGAATATGTCCGCTATCTGGAAGCATTATTCCACATAATTCACAAGTTGCTTTTGTGGCATAAACTGGACCTCTATATCCTTCGTTGTATAACTTTGGTATTCTTCCAGAGTGATCTATGTGTGCGTGTGTTAATAGCATAAAATCTATATCTTGTACATCATATAAAAATGGTTCTTCATTTTCCATTTCGTCTTTTGCTTGACCTTGGTACATTCCACAATCTACTAAAAATTTCTTTCCTGCAGCTTCTACCAAAAAGTTGGAACCAGTTACAGTTTTTGTAGCACCTAAAAAAGTAATATTCATATTTACTCACATTCCTTTCGTTCTTTACAAAAAAATCTTTATTCTTTTGTTTAATTTTATATTTAAATCTTTAATATTATTAATTTCTTCTGTATATATTTTTTCTGCTTCTCTCGAATCATATATACTAATTATTATTTCGTTTTCAGTTTTTTTGCATACTTTAATTGATATCTCATTTAAATCAATTATCTTGCTTGTAAAAATATATTTTAATGTTGCATAACATATACTAACACTATCTGAAATATTTACAATTGCTTGATTATATATTGCTACATCTATTATATTATTTATTGTCTTTTTTATTTTTTCTTGTATTTCGTCTATATCATATATTGTCTTATTTTCATCTATAGGAATTAATAAATAATATCTAAAATCATATATAAGTTTTATAGCTTCTTCTTTAGTCTTAACTTGTTCTATCCTTTTTTCAAATTTGTCTAAGAATGCTTTTTGCATATTAATAAAATTCTTTTTCTTACTTTCGTCATTAGAAATATTGTCTATCACTAAACATAAATTTGCATATTCCTTTTCTAGTTTTTCTTTTTGTGTTATATATTCTACTGGTTCTAATTGTTTATTTTTTAATTTTAATTGTGTTAATTTTTCTTTTCTATCTTCCTTTAATTTATTTTCAAAATGTGTTATGCTAAATATTTTATCTTTATTTGCGAGTTTAGAATTTATATCCAAATATTCTCTTTTTAACATTTCTTTATCTATTAATAGTTCGTCTATTTTTTTTATTTCTTTATTTATTTGTTTTTTCTGTTCTGTAATATAATCCAAGAATTTAGATTTATTTTTCATAAGCTCTAATTCAGCAAAATATTTTTCTTTAAATTGTATTAATTCTTGCTTTATTTTTTCATCTTTTATAGCAATCTCTGTTTGTATTAAAGTAAATGCATAATCTACTAATCTTTTTTCATTTTCATCTAAATTCTTTAAAATTGTATCATCTAAATCTAATATTTTCTTTGCCTTTTGTTCTCCAAAAGCCATTAACACAGTTTGATAAATAGAATTATATTCTATATTTTTTATATTTTTAATATTGTTGTTCCATGACCATCCATCAAAATCTCTAATTACTTCACTTTTATCTAGACTATATGCAATCATCTCAAAATTAGAAATTATTTCTCTCAATAGTGGATTTTTATTATTTGTTTTTGCTTTAAAAGAACATATATAATCCATTTGAAATAATGCATATAGCAGGTAATATTCGTTTGCAAATGTTGTTATTTTTTCTGTTTCTCTGTCTATAATACAAAGCAATCCTTTAGTCTCAAGTTCTTGACTATCTGGAGTTTGAGGAGTTACTGTTTTTATATATTTACAATATATAGATATTATGTAAAATATTTTTTCTACGAACTCCTCTTTACTATTAGAAATAGTTTTTATTTTTTCATAATCTTTATATCCATTTTCTATTTTGTATAACATACTTAGTAATAAATTTTTTGTCATTATATCAAATTTTTTTACTTCCAGTATTTTTTCTAGTCTGTTATTTATGTTTGTATCTGAATTTGAAAAAATATTCATTTTTTATACCTCTTTAGTTTCTTTATTTATTCTTGCTGAGTATTTAATTCTTCCCATCTTTCTTTTGTCATAAGGACTTCTCTTGGTTTGCTTCCTTGATATCCAGAAATTATTCCTCTTTCTTCCATTTGGTCTATTATTCTACCGGCTCTTGCATATCCCACTTTAAATCTTCTTTGAATAAATGATGTAGATGCTTGTCCTGTTTCCACTACTGTTTGAATAGCTTCATTTAATAATGGATCTGCTTCATCATCTCCTCCATCTACTGTTTCATCATTTATTTCTTTGTCTGTAGAATTAGATTTCTCTATATATTCAGTAATATCTTCTCTATAGTTATTTTCACCATTTGTATTAGATTTCAGAAAATCTACTATTTTCTCTACTTCTTTATCATCTATATATGAACCTTGTATTCTTACTGGTTTAGGTGCTCCTGTTGGGAAAAATAACATATCTCCTTTTCCTAAAAGCTTTTCCGCTCCTACTTGATCTAGTATAGTTCTTGAATCTACTTGAGATGATACAGCAAATGCAATTCTAGAAGGTATATTTGCTTTAATTAATCCTGTAATTACATCAACAGATGGACGTTGTGTTGCAATTACTAAATGCATTCCTGCAGCTCTAGCTTTTTGTGCTAGCCTACATATTGCATCTTCTACATCTCCTTTTGCAACCATCATTAAGTCTGCAAGCTCATCTATAATTATTACAATATGTGGTAATTTTCCAAAATTGTTTTCACTCTCTATTGCTTTGTTATATCCTTTTAAATCTCTGACTCCTTTTGCGGCAAACATCAAATATCTATTTTCCATTTCTTGCACGGCCCATGCTAAAGCTCCTGCAGCTTTTCTTGGATCTGTTACAACTGGAATTAAAAGATGTGGTATACCATTATAAACTGAAAGTTCAACAATTTTTGGATCTATCATTATTAACTTTGCTTCACTTGGCTTTGCTTTGTATATTATGCTTGAAATTAATGTATTTATACAAACTGATTTTCCAGAACCTGTTGCTCCTGCAATTAGAACGTGTGGCATTTTTGCTATATCTGTAACAATTGCTTTTCCAGAGACATCTTTTCCAAGTGCAAATGCAAGTTTTGATTTATGCTGGCTAAACTCTTCTGTATCTAGTATTTCTCTAATATGTACCATTTCGCTTTCATCATTTGGTACTTCTATTCCGACTGCTTGTTTACCTGGAATTGGAGCTTCTATTCTAATCGATTTAGCAGCTAAATTTAAAGCTATATCATCTGCTAAATTTGCTATTTTACTAACTCTAACGCCTTCTGCTGGTTTTAATTCATACCTTGTTATAGCAGGACCAACAGAAACGTTTTCAACTTTAGCAGATACTCCAAAGCTATATAATGTTTTTTGAAGCTTTGATGCAGTATCGGCTAATGCTCTACTTCCTTTACTTGTTTTTTTCTTTCCCTCACTTAATAAATTTATAGGAGGAAATTCGTATTTTTCGTCTTCCACAGTTTGTGTATGTTGTAATTGTAATACTTCTTTTACTTTTTCTTCTTTTTGCTCCTGTTCTTGCTTAAATAATGGTTCAGATATGAATTCTGGATTTTGTTCTTCTATTGGTTCATCAACGCCAACAGGTTCTTTTATTAAGTCTGATTTCTTCTTTTTTAGATTTAATATTCCCTTTCCATCAGAATCAAAATTAAATAGCTTTGTTTTTTCTGGTTCTTGTCCATTTAATTTTATTTGTAATTGTTCTACATCTAATGCTGCTTTTTCTTTTTCTAGTTTTTCTCTTAACTTTCTTTCTTTTGCTGTTTCTTTTGTGTTTATTCCTATTATTTTTTCTTCATATTCTTTTTCATCTTCAATATTTCTTACTTTTCCATTTGCAATTTTTTGTTCCATTTTTGCTTTATGTTTTAATTGTTTTCTTTCTTCTGATTCTTCTATAACCCCAGATATTCTATTTACTAAATCTATTCCAAACATTGAAACACAAAGTGCAACTATTATTCCTATTGCAAGTATTACGGTTCCTGCTCTTCCAAGTAAGTTTATTAGTGGCATTGTAAGTACTGCACCAACTGCTCCTCCACCTTCGCCATTTGTTCCTAAATCGTAAAATTGCTCTAATATATTTGAGAAATCTCTGTTTATTATAGTAATGTCTCCTTGGTATATTGCGTAAACATTCATTATTACTGAAATAGATAAAAGTATAGCGGAGAATTGAATAATTCTTTTATTCCAAGAATTTTCATCTCCTTGATATGCAATATATATTGCCATTATGAATACTCCTATTGGCAATATATATTTTATGTATCCCATAATTCCACCTAAGAATGGACTAAGCGCCATTCCAATTGTTCCTGATTCTGTATATATTAATACTGCAAGTAAAATACTTGCAATTAACATAAGCGCAACTACAACGTTGGTATTTATCTTCTTCTTTTTCTTTCTTCCTCTTTTTGCCATTGTTATTCATCCCTTCTTAAGTATAATGTTTGTTTTTTATTTGTAAATCTAATTGCTAAATTATTTTAAATTCATTATTGCTTCTTTATAGTCTTTTGATTTTAATATTGCTGTTCCAGCTACTAAAATATCTGTGCCTGAATCTATTAGTTCTTGTGAGTTTTCCACATTTATTCCACCATCTGCTTCAATATCAAAGCTTAGATTTTGTTCTTCTCTAATTTTATTTAACTCTTTTATTTTATCTATTGTGTCTTTTATTAAGGTTTGTCCACCTTCACCTGGTTCAACAGTCATAACAAGTACTAAATGTATATAAGGTAAAAATTCATTTATTTCTTCTACTTTAGTATTTGGTTTAATTGCAAGTCCGACTCTTCTTCCTTTTTCTTTTACATATTTAATCATATTCATTACTTCTTCTTTGTCTTTACATGCTTCATAGTGAAAAGTAATTATGTTTGGATTAAATATTAAATATCCATCTATAAAGTTTTTAATATCCTTTACCATTAAATGCACATCTAATGGAGTTCTTGATACATGGTCTAAATATTCACAAAATTCTAACATTTTATCGTGAGTGTTGTTTTTTACAAATTCTCCATCCATAACATCTATATGAAAATAATTTGTTTTTGCTTTTTCTAGTTCATGTATTGTATCTATTATTTTATCTTCATTACAATTTAAGAGTGATGTTGCAACTTCTACCATTTGTGAATCTCCTTATCTTTTAATTCTTCGTAAATTTTTACATAGTTTTTGTATCTGCTATCTGATATTTTTTCTTCTAGCACAGCCTTATTTATTCCGCATTCTTCTTCTTTTATATGACTACATCCTATATATTTACAATTTTGAGTAAATTTTCTAAATTCTATAAAGTATTTATCTAACTCTTTATATGGTATTTCGTAAATATCAAATGTAGAAAAACCTGGTGTGTCTGCAATATATGTTTTTTCATTTATTTCGTATAAACTTACATTTGTTGTTGTGTTCTTTCCCTTCTTGTTTTTTTGACTTATTTCACCTTCTAGTGTTATTTTGCCATTAAATAAGTCATTTAATAAGGTGGATTTTCCAACTCCTGAATTTCCAGCAAATGCACTTATATTGTTTTGTAGTAGTCTTAATAATCCTTCTGTTCCTACATTTTCTTTTGCGTTTGTTTTAATTACTGTATATCCTAAACTCTCATATATTTTGCATATTTTATCAAATTCATTTTCTTTGCTTAAATCTATTTTGTTTAATACAATATTTGCTTTTAATCCTAAAAATTCAGCATAAGCTAATTGTTTATCTAATAATAATAAATCTGGTTTTGGATGCCTGCAAGATAAAACAAATATTATTTGAGTAATGTTTGCAAGTTTTGGTCTTTTTATGTATATGCTTCTATCATTTACTTTTTCTATTACCGCTTCTAATTTTTCTTCGCTAACTACTTCTATTTCTACATTATCACCAACCACAGGGGTTAAGTTTTCACATTTAAACTTACCCCTTGCAGTTGCTGTATATATTTTTAAATTTTCAGCTTTTACCATATATAAATTAGCTTTGTTTTCTATAATACGACCTTGCATTATTCCTCTTTCTTTATTCAAATGTATATTCTGTTGTTTCGTTTACATTTAAGTTATATGGACATTGTGGTATTAGATTTCCTCCAAGATATATCTTTATTTCCACTGTTCCAACTGCAGTAAATGTTATTGTTTTATTTGTAGTATTTATATCAATTTCTTCGTCTGCTCTTTGTTCTCCAGCTATTATTACTTTTAAATTTGTTTTATTATTTTTTATAGAAGAATTATTAGTAGTGTTCTCTGCTATTTCATTGTTTGAAGATGTACTTGTATTCCCTGTTATACCCATTTTTTGAGCTATTGATTTTACATTTATGGTAATTGTAGCAGTTTTTGTTTCTGGCAATTTGTTTACTACTAGTGTTACTTCTGTTCCTTCATCTATATTTGTTCCTTTTTCTATACTCTGTGATAATACAGTTCCATTGTCCTTGCTTGTTTCTTCTGTGTATTCTATTATTACCTTTAAATTCTTGCCTTCAAGTGTTGCTTTAGCATCTGCTTCTGTATGTCCTACTACATAAGGCATTACTACCTGTGGTATTCCTGTACCAATGCTTACATGTATTTTTATTGTATCTCCTGCATTGGCTGTAGATCCTTGTTCTACTTCTTGTGATATTACTACACCTTCTTGTACAGTTTTGCTAGTTTCTTCTACTTTCTCAGCATTTAATTTACTTTCTTTTAGTGCATTTACTGCTTCATCATATGTCATTCCAACTACTTTTGGTACTGTTGTTGTTTCTGTTCCTTTGCTTACTTTTACTTGTATTGTACTGTTTTCTTTTATTTTATAATTTGCAATGTAAGAAGGAGATTGTTCGTAGATTAGTCCTGCAGTATATTCTGAATTATAGTTTTCTTCTATTTTTTCATATACTAAGTTTAGTTTATTTAATTCAGCAACAGCTTGCTCCTCTGTTAGTCCAACTAGTTGAGGTATTTGAACATCTTTTGGTTTTCTATTGCTTATAGCTCCTAATACTATTCCTGCAATTATGACTATTGCTGCAATAATTGATATGATTACTGCTTTTTTCTTATTTGATTGTTTTTTCTTTTTACTCTTAGAATTATTGTTTGATTTATTTAACATATCATTTGTGATTGCTCCCATTCTACGAGTAAGGCCTTCATCTATATTATCCTCTCCAACAAAATCGCCATCTGGCTCTTTTAATGCTCTTGCTAAATCACATATCATTGCTGTTGCAGTATTGTACCTTGCCATTGGTTCTTTTTGCATTGCTTTTAGAATAATATCATTTACTGCTTTTGGAACATTTTCATTAATTTCCATTGGTGGTATAGGAGCTTCTTGCATATGTTTTAACGCAACAGAAACTGATGTGTCACTATCAAATGGCACTTTTCCTGTTAGCATTTCATACATTACTACACCAAGTGAATAAATGTCTGATTTGGCGTCTGTATATCCACCTTTTGCTTGCTCTGGAGAGAAATAGTGTACTGATCCTATAGTTGTTCCAAATGCAGTTATTGTTGAGTTTGATACTGCTTTTGCAATTCCAAAATCTGTTACTTTTGCAACTCCATCTTCAGTTATAATTATGTTATGTGGTTTAATGTCTCTATGAATAATGTTGTTTTTGTGTGCTAGTTCTAATGCAGAAGCAATTTGCATTGCAATGTTCACAGACCATTTCCAAGGAAGTGCTCCTTCTTCTGTTATAATTTGTTTTAAAGTCTTTCCTCTAACTAGCTCCATTACAATATAGTATACATTATCTTCATTACCAACATCATATATAGAAACAATATTAGGATGTGATAAGCTTGCTGCAGCTTGTGCCTCTGAATTAAATCTATTAACAAATTCTTCATCTGTAATAAATTCTTCTTTTAGAACTTTAACTGCAACATTTCTGTTTAAAACTTTATCCTTTGCCATATAAACAGTTGCCATTCCTCCAACGCCTGTTTTATTTATAATCTCATATCTATTTGCTATTGTTTTCCCTATTATATTCATTTTTTATGTTCCTTTCGCATTAGTATTATATGTTTTTTACAACGATAACAGTTATATTATCATTGCCTCCGTTTTTATTAGCTGTATCCACTAGTATATCTGCAATGTTTTCGTTATTTGCCTTTACTAAGTCAAATATTTCCTTATCCTTTAACATATTTGTTAAACCATCTGATGTAAGTATAATTATATCATTTTTTATAAAAGTTTTAGTGTAAACTGTTGGTTCTATAGTTTTATCACACCCAATTGCTTTTGTTATCATATTTTTTCTTGGATGGTTAAACGCTTGTTCTTTTGTAATTGTTCCATCTTCTATTAATGTTTGAACATAACTATCATCTCTGGTTATCTTTCTTATAAAATCTTTTCTAATTCTATAAACTCTGCTATCTCCTACATGACCAATATATAACTTACTATTATATATTAAACAAATATCTATTGTAGTACCCATTCCAGAAAATTCTTTATTAGTTTCTGATTTATTATATACTTCACTGTTAGCATAAATTATTGCGTCTTTTATTAAATTTTCTATTTCTTCTTTCGAAGATTTTCTTTTCTCAAAGTTTTTTTGTATATATTCTCTTGCTGTTTCTGTTGCAAGTTTACTTGCTACTTCTCCTGCATTATATCCACCCATGCCATCTGCGATTATAAATAATTTAAGTTTGTCTTCGGCACTAGATGCATACATATAGTCTTCATTTATTTTGCGTACTCTTCCAATGTCTGTTTTTGTATAAATTTGCATCATTTATACCCCCTTTAACTTTTTAGATTCTTTCTTCTAAGTTGTCCGCATGCAGCATCAATATCTGATCCTAATTCTCTTCTTATTGTGGCAACTATTCCATTTTCGTTTAGATAGTCTCTGAATTTTATTATGTTTTCATTTGAACTTTTTATGTATTTTCCATTTTCTATTTTGTTTATTGGTATTAGATTTACATGGCATAACATTCCTTTTAGTAATTTTACTAGTTGTTTTGCATCATCTAAGTTATCGTTATTGTCTTTTGCTAGTGCATATTCAAATGATATTCTTTTATTAGTTTTTGCAATGTAGTCTTTACATGCTTGCATTAATGTTTCTATATTATATGCATTGTTTACTGGCATCATTGCTGATCTTTTTTCATCATTGCTTGCATGTAGCGATACTGATAATGTGCATTGTATATTTTCTTCTGCTAAATCATATATTCTTGGAACTAAACCACTTGTTGATACACTTATATGTCTTGCTCCTATGTTTAACCCTTTTGGATTATTTAAAATTTTTATTGCATTTATTACGTTTTCGTAGTTATCTAGTGGTTCTCCTATCCCCATAAATACTACATTAGATATTCTGTCTCCTGTGTCTTGTTCTACTGCTAAAATTTGTTCTACTATTTCTCCAGAGGTTAAACTTCTAATAAATGGTATTCCTGTGGATGCACAGAATTTGCATCCCATTTTGCATCCTACCTGTGATGATACACATATTGATTTTCCATAATGGTATTCCATTAATACTGTTTCTATTGCATTTCCATCGGTTAAGTCAAATAGGTATTTTTTTGTTCCATCCGATGATTCTAATTTTTTTAAGATTTTAAAGTTGCATATATCGTAGTTTTGTTTTAATTTTTCTCTTAAATCTAACGAAAGATTTGTCATTTCGTCAAAACTTTTTACTTTTTCTTGATATAACCATTTAAAAATTTGTTCTGCTCTAAATGTTTTTTCTCCTATGTTAGTAAGTTCTTCTTTTAAACTTGGAAGATCATAGTCTTTTATGTTTTTCATATAATTAAAATATCTCTTTCATTAATATAATTTTACATATATATTTATAACATAATGGAGTTTTTTTTTCTTTATTTATTGTATAATTTGTTCCTTCTTCCTTATTATTTAAATCCATGACCAATCTAGCTTAGTTAGACATTTTCTCTACTTTTTATATTTATAAAAAATAGGAAAAATTAAAATTTTTCCTTCTAGGAGTTGCTAACGCAACTCTTTTTTTGATATACTTATATCAAGAGGTAATATGGAAAATATTGAAACTATTAAAGAGTATGAATTTTTAGA
>CALXEU010000056.1 GCA_944387395.1 uncultured Clostridia bacterium
GTTGCAATGAAACAATTACTAGAAGCAGGTGTTCATTTCGGACATCAAACAAGAAGATGGGATCCTAAAATGGCAGAATACATATTCCAAGCTAGAAACGGAATTCACATCATCGACTTACAAAAAACATCTAAAAAAATTGATGAGGCTTATGAATTTTTAAAAAATCAAGCCGAAGAAGGAAAAACAGTTCTATTTGTAGGAACTAAAAAACAAGCACAAGAGTGCATGAAAGAAGCTGCTGAAAAATGTGGTATGTACTATGTAAATCAAAGATGGTTAGGAGGAATGCTAACAAACTTTGAGACAATTAGAAAAAGAATTGATAGATTAAATCAATTAGAAACAATGCAAGAAGATGGTACATTTGATGTATTACCAAAAAAAGAAGTAATCTTATTAAAGAAAGAAATTGAAAAACTAGAGAAGAACCTAGGTGGAATCAAAGAAATGACAGAAATACCTGGTGTAATCTTCATAGTAGATCCAAAGAAAGAAAGAAATGCTATATTAGAAGCAAGAAAATTAAACATACCAACAATAGGATTAATAGATACAAACTGCAATCCTGAAGATGTTGACTATGCAATTCCAGGAAACGACGATGCAATCCGTGCTGTAAAACTAATAGCAGATGTTATGGCAAATGCTGTAATAGAAGCAAAACAAGGAGAAGCAGGAGAAATTTCTGAAGAAACTGCAGAACAAGAAATGTTAGAGCAATCAGAAAACAAAGAACCTGAAAGCATGGAAGAGGTTGTCCAAAATGCAGAAGAAACAACAACTGATGCTGAATAATATAAAATAAACAATACCAAAAGAGGGTAGGGCAGCTGCCCTATCCTTTATTGGATACTTTATAAAATTTTGTTAAAAATAAATTAGAAATGAAATTTAACATTTCTAAATGAAAAATAAAGGAGGAACATATAAATGGTTACAGCTAGCCAAGTTAAAGAGTTAAGAGAAAAAACAGGTGCAGGAATGATGGAGTGCAAGAAAGTACTTACAGAAACTGATGGTGACATGGAAAAAGCAATGGATTTACTAAGAGAAAGAGGAATTACAAAAGCTGCAAAAAAATCTTCAAGAATAGCAGCAGAAGGATTAGTAGATAGCTACATATCAGAAGACGGAAAAGTAGGAGCTGTTGTTGAAGTAAATGCAGAAACAGACTTCGTTGCACAAAATGCAGAATTCCAAAAATTTGTTAAAGATATAGTAGAACAAATTGTAAAAAACAACCCAGCAAATGTTGAAGATTTACTTGCAGAAAAATCTATAGTAGAATCAGATAAGACAGTACAAGAAGTATTAACAAGTAAGATAGCTACAATAGGAGAAAATCTTTCAATAAGAAGATTTGCAAGATTCGAAACAGAGAATGGAAAAGTATCTAAATATATCCATGGTGACGGAAAAATAGGAGTTCTAGTTGAGATGGAAAATGCTGATGAACAATTAGCAAAAGACATATGTATGCAAATAGCTGCTGCAAGACCAGAATTCTTAGATAGAGAAAGTGTACCACAAGAAAGACTAGACAAGGAAATGGAAATACTTAAAGTTCAAGCTATGAACGAAGGAAAACCAGAAGCAATAGCTGAAAAAATGGTACAAGGAAGAATTAATAAATTCTATGGAGAAATTTGCTTAGTAGATCAAGAATTTGTTAAAAATCCAGAAATAAAAGTAAGTGAACTTCTAAAATCAAACAATGCAAAAGTTGTAAGATTTGCTAGACTTGAAAGAGGAGAAGGAATAGAAAAGAAAGAAGAAAATTTTGCAGAAGAAGTTGCAAAACAATTAAAATAATAGAAAATCCCATAAAAAATAGCAAGTTTAACTTGCTATTTTTACACTTTTAAAGTAAAATATGTACTGTATTTAAAAAAATTATATAAAACGAAAGGAAAGAAAAGTGAAAAATTTAAAAGATAAAAATATAAAACAAAAAAAAGAAGAAAGCCCCAAAATACAAAACATAAAATTTAATATCTTAGCAATTGTAGCAATAATAATATTTAGTATATCAATGTGCCCAGTAACATTACAAAACGACACATATTATACTATAAAAATAGGAGAGCATATACTAGAAACAGGAAAAGTAGATATGCAAGATCCTTTTTCATGGCACGAAAATCTACCATACACGTATCCACATTGGGCATATGATGTAATGATATATTTAATATTTAATATAGGAGGATTAACTGGAATATTCTTCTCAACAATAATATTTGCTTGTATATTAGGAGTACTAATATATTTTACAAATTGCAAAATTTCTAAAAATAAACCAGTATCTTTTTTAATTACAATAGGAGCAATGTATCTACTAAAAGATTTCATTGCAGCAAGAGCACAGCTTGTAACCTTTATATTACTAGAATTAACAATTTTATTTATAGAAAACTTTTTAGAAAAAAAACAAAAGAGATATGCAATTGGAATTATATTAATATCAGTTGCTATTGCAAACTTACACTGTGCAGTATGGCCATTCTTCTTCGTTTTATTCCTACCATATATTGCAGAATATATTATATTTACAATGATAGACTCAAATGTTACTTACAAAATAAAATTAGCATTTTATAATAGAAAGATTGAAAAATATAAAAAATTATTGGAAAAACAAAGCAAAAATAAAAAGAATATAAATTATGAAGAGAAAATACAAAAAATTAAAGAAAAGATAGAAAAAGAAAACAAATATAATACAAGAATAATAGAATACATCGAAAAGAAAAGAAAAGAACCATATAAAATTATATACAATAAAAATAAAGCAACAAAATGGTTAATATTAATAATGATAATATGTGCATTTACAGGATTACTTACACCACTGGGAGATACACCATATACATATTTATATAAAACCATGATTGGAAATACGACACAGTCAATAAGTGAGCACTTACCATTAACACTAATAAATAACAAGGAAATGTTATGTATATTGGCAGCAACTATTGCATTAATGGTATTTACAGATACTAAAATGAGACTTAAAGACTTATTTATGTTGGCAGGTTTAACATTACTAATGTTTATGACTAGAAGACAAGAATCGATGTTAGTACTTTTTGGAAGTGCAATAATAGCTAAAATGCTAACAGATTTATTTAAGAAATATGACCAAAAGGGATTAGAAAATCTAGAAAAAGGTATGGTATCAACAATTGGAATAGTAATAGTAATTCTACTTACTGCACTTGTTGCACTATATTTTGTTAGACCAAAAGTAAAATATAAGTTTGTAGATGCAAATACATACCCTGTAGATGCTGCAGAATGGATAAAAGAAAACTTAGATTTAGACAATATAAGATTATACAATGAATATAACTATGGCAGCTATTTATTATACCAAGGAATACCGGTATTTATAGATTCAAGAGCCGATTTATATGCTCCAGAATTTAATGGTACAAGAAATGAAGATGGAACATACAGTGGAAGAGATATATTCTCAGATTATATTAATACATCAAGTATAGGTGTTTACTATGAAAATACATTTGAAAAATATGATATAACACACATTATATTATATAAAAATTCTAAAGTTAACATGTTATTATCTAGAGATGATAATTATAAGTCATTATATTCAGATGACCGCTTTATAATTTACGAAAGACTTACAGAAGACTAGGTTTATAGGTAAAACCAGTAAAAACCTAAATTATTAAAAAGGAAATTAAACTTTGAAAGAAATAATTGTAGATGAAATAGACCAAAATACAAGAATAGATTTATACATATCAAGTAAAATTAATGAATTATCAAGAACTACAATAAAAAGACTATTAGAGGAAGAAAAAATAACAGTAAACGGTAAAAAATGCAAAGCTTCGTATAAAGTTGTATTTGGCGATAAAATCCAAATAGAAATACCACAAGCAAAAGAAATAAAATTAGAGGCGCAGGATATTCCTGTGCCTGTTATATATGAAGATAATGATATAATTGTAGTAAATAAACCAAAAGGAATGGTAGTTCATCCTGCTAATGGAAACCCAGATGGGACTTTAGTCAATGCAATTTTGGCAATGTGCAGGGATAGTCTTTCAGGCATTGGTGGAGAAATTAGACCAGGAATAGTACACAGATTAGACAAAGATACATCGGGACTATTAATTGTTGCGAAAAATGATATTGCTCATATAAAAATGAGTAAAGAGATTCAAGAAAGAAAAGTTATAAAAAAATATATAGCACTTGTAAAGGGAAATGTACCTGAAGATGAAGCAACAATAGATATGCCAATTGGAAGGTCAAAAACAGATAGAAAAAAAATGGCTATAGATATTAATGGAAAAAATGCTATAACACATTTTAAAGTAATAAAAAGATATGGTAAATATACATTACTAGAACTTAAAATATATACTGGAAGAACACATCAAATTAGAGTACACATGTCATATATAGGACACCCAGTAGTTGGAGATATGGTTTATTCTAATGGTAAAAATGAATTTGGAGTAGAGGGACAAATGTTACATGCAAGATATTTGGAATTTAATCATCCAATAACTAATCAAATACTTAAACTAGAAGCACCAATTCCAGAGTATTTTAAAAAAGTTATAGATTTATTAGATAGAAAAAATTAATTACAAGGAAGGTAGAAAACTGTGGAGGAAAGATTACAAAAATATTTAGCAAACAATGGAATCGCAGCAAGAAGAAAGTGTGAGGAATATATATTAGAAGGAAGAGTAAAAGTAAATGGAAAAGTAGTTAAAGAACTTGGAACTAAGGTTAATCCAGAAAAAGATATTATTGAATTTGATGGAAATATTGTTGAAAAAGTTGAGAAGAAAGTATATATTTTATTAAATAAACCAATAGGATATGTTACAACTGCTAAAGACCAATTTAACAGGCCAACAGTTCTTGATTTGATAAATGTAAAAGAAAAAATCCTACCTGTTGGAAGATTAGATATGTATACATCAGGAGCTTTGCTATTATCAAATGACGGAGAATTTATAAATAAAATAACTCATCCAAAAAATGAAATAGAAAAAACATACACAGTTACAGTAAAAGGAATTGTAAATGATGAAGATATTAAGAAGCTAGAAAATGGTGTAGAAATAGATGATTATATATCTGGAAAAGCAAAAGCTAAAATACTAAAAATTGATGAACTAAAGCAAATTTCTAGAGTTGCAATAACTATTCATGAGGGAAAAAATAGGGAAGTTAGAAAAATGTGCGAGGCAATAGGTAAAAAAGTGTTAGCTTTGCATAGAAGAAGTATTGGAAATCTAAATGTAAAGAATATGCAAATAGGTACATGGAGATATCTTAATTCTAAGGAGATAGAGAATTTTGAAAGTATTGACAAATAGGTAAAATTGTAGTATAAAAAATATAGGGGTTATAGGGACCTTTTAAAACCTAAATAATTATATAAGGAGAAACACTAAATAAAAAATTAGTGCAGAAAAGAAATATGGTCGAAGATCAAGATATAAAAACAAAAGTATCTCCATTTGCAATAAGAAGCGGAGAAATAAAAGTATTTGACGGAAAAGATGGCTATGTATCAATGAGTCAAATAATAGAAAAAATAAATATAGGGCATATATCAGATGTTCATTTTAAAATACTAGAATTGGTAAATGAATTTGATTTTATAACATCAAGACAATTATTTCAATTATTAGACACAGAAAAATTTGAAATAAAATCTCAAGATAAATTGAATAATAAGTTAGATCAAATGGTAAAATTAAAAATGTTAACGAGATACTATTTCAACTCGGAAGAGGGAAAAGGAATATATAGAATTTATTGCTTAGAAAAGATGGGAAAATATCTACTAAATTCTAGAGGAGTAGAATGTAAATGGCAGCCAACAGATAACACAAAACCAATTGCTATGATAAAAAAGAGACTAGCCGAAAATCAAACATTAATTGCATACAAAAATAAGGTAAAAATGTTTTCATCTTATCAAGTAAAAGTTCCTATGAAAGCTAAAAACATAAACAAACAATTTAAAGCTACAGGAGGAAGAATTACACTTGCAAAAAATGATAGAAGTATAGATTTTATATTCGAAGTAATTAGAAGGGAAGAAGATTGGGAACAAAAACTTATAGACAAAATGAAGTTATATAAAGATTTTTATGCAAACTTTGTACCATTAGATTCTGGATTCAAATCAATGCCACAATTAATATTACTATGTGAAGATGAGAGACATATGGCAGAAACATTTAAAGTAATAGTAATGAATGGATTAGAAATCGAAAACATAACATTGTATTATACAACTGATTTAAGGCAAAATGCAGAAAATTTGTCAAATAGCTTAACAGTATTTAAATTAGATAAAACGACAAATAAATATAAACAAGAAAATGTAGAAATAAAAGCGTTAGCATAAGTTATTAATTAAATAATAAAAAAATAGACTTTAAACTTAACAGTTTAGAGTCTATTTTAATTTATTCGTTATTCTTCTTAAAGTTAAAGACTATTGCATCTTGATTATCGAAAAGATATTCTGAATCAGAAGTATCTGTTTTTATTGGATCAACCTCAGATTGAACATTATCATCAAAATGATAATTATTTAAATTAGGACGACGTTTTTTATCTTCAAAATCATCATCGTTCATGTCGGAGGTATTACTTATATGTGTAGCATTAGAATTATATTTATCAAAATTATATTCTTTAACATTTTTTGGTTCTTTATATGATCCAGATAAGAAGTTCAAATTTACTATACCAGTATCTGTTTTACCTTTAATGTTTTTAAATTTATATACACATTGTTTAAATTTAACAGATTGAATTTTTCCTGGTTTATATTTTATCTTATTTGCATATTCGATTCCACCAAGTTTAGGATCATATTCACCTTTAGCTGTATCATAGCTATTACTATATTTCCAATCTTTTTTATCACCAATCTCTTGAGACCACCATTCGTTATCTTCAGGAGCATTATTTCCGAATACTATTTTATTAGAACAATTTGAAGTTATAACTTCTCTATGTTTTTTCTCTGGACGATCTAATTGTGCCAAGTTCTGAATAGAAATTACAGTTGCAACTCTGTATTTTCTATAAAGTGTAAATATTGAATCTGTTGCATCTCCAACAAAATCAGCAAATTCATCAATATATAAGAAATGAGGAATTCTATTTTTTTCATTTCCAGGACGTCTTAATATTGAGAATTGCATTAATAATATTGCAAATAATCCAAAAGACTTATGAATTATTGGTCCTAAATCTCCTCTTCTTGTACAAATTAATGTAATATCTCCATTTTTCAATGCTTTATCAAAACTCAAATTATTTGTTCTATTACATATAATATTTCTAACTCCAGGATAGCGAAGAAGTCCATCTAAATGTGATGAGAATATTGTAATATATTTTTCCATATCTATTGCATTTGGACTTTTCTTGTAAAAGTTTCTCTCAAAATAATTTATTAATGCCGAATATGTATTTGAAAGATCCTCATCTTTTTTCATTTCTTCACAATAAAATTCTATCTTTGAAAAATCTACTAAGCAGTTTAATAAATCTTCTAATGTTGGTAAATCATTTTCATGTAATCTAGGATACATCTCTTTAAGTAGTATAACTATGTTTTCTATTGCTTGATTTGCTACATTTTCACTATACATTAAAGGTGTATCAGGGGTTCCTGTTTCATACAAACTTTTTAATATCGTAGATATAGCAATCGAAGTCTGAACAGGATCATCAAATATGAATGGATTTAAACCAATTGAGTTTGAATCCAAAGGATCAATTAAATTATATTTTTGTTTATATGCTTTTAAAACTTTTTCTATATGATGAGTAGATTCTACATCCGATGTAATGTATGTAATACCTAGGTTTTTATATACATACTTTTCGCCTGAACCAGAGATAATCATTTTTTTCATGTAAGTTGCATAGGTATTTGCTTTTTCTTCTACAGGAACTAACATATTTAAACTAAAATTAGCATTTATATAATCATTTGTATAAGGACAGTTAAGAGTTGCAATTCCAGTTTTTAAAGCTGTAAATCCCATTTCTTTTGCTATTTCATTGAAGAAATATTTTTTATCTATATCTTGTGCAACCATGGGTTCAAAAATCATAGAAGTTTTACCTGCTCCAGATACACCTGCAACAAGCATAGGATAAAATCTTTTTTCTTCTGCAATTTTTACTGTTTTTCCAGTTTCTTTATCTTGTCCAAACTTAATTTCACATGTATATGGTCCCCAAGAAGATGAATTATCAGACAGACTTATTCCGCCATAATCTTCAATAGATTCTGTAAGAAGTTTACTATCTTTTACAGTAGTTAATAGCCATTTTATAAATGGATAAAATGTTGTTAGAGGTAAATATATAGTAATTGCAGAAAAAGCTGGTTTAACTAATGGGAAGAAATTTGTTACTATATATGTAAAATTTGGTACAGATAAGAATAACATCCATCCACTTAAGTTCATCCATTGTGTAAACATAGATAGAACAACTATATATAAACTTACAGCATATGCATCAAATAATTTGTGTTTTGCTTCATCGCTATCTGCATATTTAGATGAGCAAGAAAACAAAAACGCAAAAACAGGGCAAGCAATTGCAAGGGTATAACCTATTGGCCCCCAATAAGAAACAGCTATACCGGTAAAAATCATAAGAAGTATTTCAACAACTCTATCTATAACTATGTATGCTGTTATAAGTGTTAGTATGTATGTAAAAAAAGTATTTCTATCTGTTTTTAAATATTTTAATAGTTTATCTAATACCTTCAAAAAATTCACCACTTTCAATAATATTTATACTACTATATTATCCTATAAAATTAATAAAAAAACAAGAGTTTTAAACAAAAAAACTTAAAAATTAGGCTATTTGTAAGAAAAAATAATAATTAAGTTTTATAAACTACGAATTAGTTATAAAGTTTATATTTTCGAATATAGATAAAGAAACAAATATTATAGTTAATCTAAAATTTTATAAAAGGGGGTTTTATGACCAACTATAGAAAGCAAAGTTTTATGCAATCTGTAATTACAATAATGCTATCACAGATTGTAATAAAGATTTTAGGATTAGCATATAAACTATATCTAACTAATAAAGAAGGTTTTGGAGATGCTGGAAATGCTATTTATACTGCAGGATTTCAGGTTTATGCATTAATAATAACAATGTGTTGTATAGGAATTCCAAATGCTATATCAAAAATGATTTCTGAAAAATTGTCAATAGGAGACTATAGAGGAGCAAAAAAAATTTTCAAGGTTGCATTTGCAATGCTTTCAATTAGTGGATTTTTAGGAGCTGCTTTTTTATTTTTATTTGCAAATACAATTGCAAATAAATTATTAGAACTTCCAGAAGCCGAGTTATCTCTTATAATACTTGCTCCATCAATTTTTTTCGAAGCTATGATTGCAGTATTTAAAGGTTACTTTAATGGACATCAAAATATGAGACCTATGGCAAAATCTCAAACTGTTGAACAATGTATGAAAACTATACTAACAGTTGTAATCGTAGAATTAATCTATTTTACATTTTCAAAAAATGCTATTACAGAAAATATGGCATCAGGTGCAAACTTAGCAACTACTATAGCAACATTTATTAGTTTTTTATTATTACTTAAAATTTATATAAAAGAGAGTAAAGAGGATAGAATTTTTTATAAAAATCATAAGCAGAAATATTTTAAATCAACACGTATAAAAGATATTATAAAAAATATATTGATAATTGCAATGCCTATGACATTAAGTGCAATGTTAGGTTCACTAAATAGAAATGTAGATTCATTAACTGTTGTAAGAGAATTAAAAACATTTTTAACTGACACAGAAGCTCAAATTCAGTATGGAATGCTTAGTGGAAAGATAGAAACAATGGTAACATTTCCACTTTCGTTTAATATAGCATTTGCAACAACTCTTATTCCGGCAATTTCAGCAGCAAAAGCAGCAGGAAATATAGAAACAATAAAAAAGAGAGTATCATTTTCATTGCTTATAAATATATTAATAGGAATACCTTGTTGTGTAGGAATGATATTATTTGCTGAGCCAGTTTTAAAATTATTATTTCCAAATGCAAGTAATGGAGCACTCATATTAAGAATAAGTAGTGTATCAATAATCTTTTTAACAATAGGTCAAACCATAAATGGAACATTACAGGGGCTGGGAAAGTCCTTTGTTCCAGCCATTTCACTTGGTATAGGCGTTATTACAAAAATAATAATTAATTTAATATTTGTAAAAATAAACCCTGAGAATTTTATATTAGGAGGAATAGCAGGAGCAGCTTTTGGAACAGTAATGTGTCATATTGTTTCAACAATGATAAGTTTTATTCAGTTAAGAAAAAATGTAAAAATAAAATTAACTTTAGATAGATATGTTATTAAACCAATTTTTGCAACAATTGTAATGATATTAAGTGCAATTTTAACATATAAAACTTTTGTTGGTATTAATTTTTCCTTATGTATGATACTTACTATATTAGTAGCAATAACAACATATTTAATTTCGCTTTTTATAATTAGAGTATTTACAGAAGAAGAAATACTGATGTTACCATTTGGAGAAAAAATAATAAAATATTTAAAATATTGAATAAAAATAAATAAAATGGAAAATATATTTCTAAAGATAAAGTGCTCGAAAGTGGCTTAAATAAAGGATTTGACTTGAAACAATGATTAAAACCCTTGAAAAAAGCACACTTTCGTATAAAAAAAAGAAGGATTTTATCAAATATTGGCGAATAATGTTATTAGTAAATGCAAATTTACTACATAAAGAACTTATAGGAGGTAATAAGAAATGAACAAATCTGATTTAGTTGCAGCTATATCTGCTAAAACAGGAAGCACAAAAAAAGAAGCTGAGGTAGCATTAAATGCATTTGTTGAAGTTGTTACAGAAGCTTTAGAAAAAGGTGACAAAGTTCAATTAGTTGGATTCGGATCTTTCGAAGTTAGAAAAAGAGCAGCTAGAAAAGGAAGAAACCCACAAACTAAGGAAGAAATAAAAATACCAGCATCTAAAGCACCAGTATTTAAAGCTGGAAAAGCATTAAAAGATTTAGTAAATAAAAAATAATTTGAATTAATATACAAAATATGAATTCATATGAATACATGAGCAAAAAAGTTCATGTATTTTTTTATAGAAACACATTGTATATGAAAAAAATTAGAAGGGAATATTAAAATTATGAATAATATATTAATTTTTTCAGATTTAGAAGGAACAATTTTAAGAGAAAAAGATGGTTTATATGATCAAAGTGAAATGTTTGAATTTTTGCAACAAATATCAAGACTAGAAGAATTATTAAATGCTAAAGCTAGAATACATATTGTATCACCAATTTCAGAGAAACAAATGAAATTACTCTTAAACAAATTAGATAGAGATATAATGCAATTTAATCAAGAAAGACAAAAGAGATTAAATAGAATAGAAGCGGCAACTGCATCTGTAATTCAAGATGATTTTTTTGAAGGAAGAACAACTCATGATAATAGAATCTTATTATTGCAATATGATTATGAAAAACTAAATCCAAATCTATATGGAAATTTATATGGAAAAGAAAAATGTGATTTTGTTCAAACATATTTACAAGTATATGATCCAGCTAGTATAAAAAAATGTATATATACAGGCAATGGAAGAAACGATATATTAACAATGAGAAAAATTCAAGAAATTGGAGGAATTGTTATATGTCCAAGCAACAGCAGAACAGAAATAAGAAGTTTTGCTAATTACAAATCAGACAAAGAGGATTTAGAAGGACTAATAGATGGTTATTCACAACTTTGTAGAGATATATCGTTAAGTCAACCAACAAGAAAAGAGGAAGATTTAGATAGATAAATAATAATATATAAAAGTAGGAGAAAATACTATGGTCTTTTTTGGAATAGATTTAAGAATTTATTTCTTATTATTTATAATATATTCCATAATGGGGTGGAGTTTAGAAGTTATATGTAAGTTAATTGAATATAAAAGATTTATAAATAGAGGATTCCTAATAGGACCATATTGTCCTATATACGGATTTGGAGCATTACTAATAACTTTATTATTACAAAAATATGCACCAGATCCAATTGCCTTATTTATTATGGCAATTGTAGTATGTGGTACACTTGAATATTTGACAAGCTATATTATGGAAAAACTCTTTAAAGCAAGATGGTGGGATTATAGTAAAAGAAAATTTAATATAAATGGCAGAATTTGTTTAGGAACAATAATACCATTTGGATTACTTGGTTTGTTCATTATTTATATATCGAACCCATTTTTTCTTGATAAAATCAACCTTCTTCCCGAAATGTGGTTAAATATAATATTTAGTATTTTATTAGTACTATTTTTATTAGATAATATTATTTCTACCGTTGTAATTAGATATGTAAAGAAAGCCGAAATATTTGTAGGTAAGGATTTAGATAATACAGAAGAAATTACTACAAAAGTAAAAGAAGTATTAAGAAATAAATCACCACTACACAGAAGATTGGTCAATGCTTACCCAACTCTAGTTGCATTTAAAATTAAAATTAAAGAAAAAAACGAAAAAATAAAGAAGGATATAAGAGAACATAAAGAAGAAATAGCAAAAAAAGCAAGTGATACAGCAAAAAAAATTGAACAAAAAGCAAGCAATGCAACAAAAATAATCGAGAGTAAGGCTAAAAATTTTACTGAAAAAATTGAACAGGATGACTTTGAAATAGAAAAGAAAAATAAAGACCAAAATAATTAACAATTAGCAAACACTTTAACTTTAATAAAAAGTTAGAAGTGTTTGTTTTTTAATTATAAGTAATGCATAAATTTTTCCAAATTGTTAAAGATATTATAAAAGAAAATGCGGAAAGGAGTGCGCGATTTAATTTTATGAAATCTTTTTGGATGGAAGAATGCAAAAATCATACAGAGTATGAGAAGGTGAATGAAAATATAAAAGCTGAGATTTGTGTAATTGGAGGAGGATTAACAGGACTTACTACTGCCTATTATTTAAGTAAATATAAAAAAGTAGTTCTATTGGAAAAAGATAGAATATGTAGTAAAAGTAGTGGTTCAAATACTGGAAAAGCAACAAGTCAGCATGGACTTTTCTATAATTATTTAATTATGTCACAAGGAAAAGAGTATGCTAAAAAATATTTAGAAGCAAATGAACAGGCAATAAATGATATTGAAGATATAATTAAAAAAGAAAATATAGAATGTGATTTTGAAAGGGATAATGCTTATGTTTTTACAAGGAAAGATACCGAATTTTACAAAATAGAAGAGGAACAAAAAGCTGTAAAAAAATTAGACAAGGAACTTAGCAAAGTAGTTAAAAATATAGAGCTACCAATAAAAATAGAAGGCGCAATAGAATTTAAAAATCAAGCTAAAATTCATCCTGTAAAATATGCTTATGGTCTTGCAGAAGCTATTGTAAGAAATAAAGGAAAGATATTTGAAAATTCTAAAGTTACAGATATTAAAAGAAATGAAGAAAAGTATGATATATATGTTAATGATAAAATTATACAAGCAGATTATGTAGTAGTGGCTACAAGATATCCATTTATGACTATTCCGGGATATTACTTCTTAAAAATGTATCAATCAACTTCATATGTAATATTAGCAGATACAAAATGTGAACTTCCAGATGGAATGTATATAAGTGAAGATATTCCAACTGTATCTTTTAGAAGTGTAAAAGATGGGGATAAAAAGTATTTACTTGCGGTTGGATATGATTATAAAACAGGTACAGAAAAGTTAGAAAATGGATATGAAAGATTAGAAATGTGTGTAAAGAAGATGTATCCTGAATCAAGTGTTTTGTATAGATGGTCTGCCGAGGATTGTATTACACTTGATAAAATTCCATATATAGGGGATTTATCTAAAATGATGCCTAATGTTTTTGTAGGAACAGGTTTTAATAAATGGGGAATTACTTCATCAAATATTGCAGCATCTATCATTTGCGATAAAATTCTTGGAAAAGAAAATAAATATGAGGAGATTTTTAAAGCTACAAGAGTTGAACCAATTAAAAATAGAGTAGAAGTAGGAAATATGATAAAAGAAGCTAGTGAATCTATAGTGTTCAAGAAATTTAAAATTTCTAAGTCAGAATTAGAAGATGTTAAAGTTGGAGAAGGAAAAATAATTGAGTTAAAAAATACAAAAGTTGGAGTTTATAAAAAAACAGAGGATGAAATTTTTATGGTAAAACCTATTTGCACACATTTAGGATGTGAATTATACTTTAATAATTTTGATAAGACATGGGAATGTCCTTGCCATGGTTCAAAATTCTCCTATGAAGGAAAGCAAATAGAAGTACCAAGTAATAAGGATTTAAAAAGACTATAAAATATACTAATTATAGTAAATTAGATAAAAATTATAACTTAGTAAAAAATTTAAATTTTTATTGCTTAAAAATAATCTATAATATAGAATTTATCAACTTATAAATATATTTAAATGAAAATATGTTATTAAAAAAAATATTGAAACAAATAAAGTTTCATAGTATAATAAATTTAGTTATTTTATAGGAGAAAATATGAGTAAAGAATCAAGAAAAAAAATAGAAAGAATAAAAAGAATAAAAAGAAATAGAATGTTAGCAATCTTAGTTATAATAATACTTATTATTTCAATTATAAGTGTAATAAGGAGTATAGTTTCTAGTACAAAAGAAACTGCAAAGGTTGAATATACTGATAGTAATAATATGGAAGAAAATAATCTTATAATCGTTGATATAGAAAAGCAAGAAAATACAATAGAAAATGAAGTTATAAACGAAATAACAAATGAGGAAACAGAAAAACAAAATACAATAGATAATTCAAGTTCTAATTCAAATAAAAATAAAGGGACAACAAAATACAGATTAGAAGTGAATTGTGAGCAAAATGTAGTAAATGTTTATACAAAAGATGATAATGGAGATTATACAAATTGTGTAAAAGTAATGTTATGTTCAACAGGAGAAGATACGCCACAAAGTGGGACATACAGTCTAAAAAAGTATGATAATTGGGAATGGAAAGGATTATTTGGAGATGTATATGGACAGTATGCAACACAGATTACAGGAAATATACTATTTCACTCTGTACCATATATAACAAAATATGATAATGCAAGCTTAGAATATGAAGAATATGATAAACTTGGAACTTCTGCTTCTATGGGATGTATAAGACTTACAGTGGAAAATGCAAAATGGATTTATGATAATTGTGAAGCTGGAACAAAAGTAATGTTTTACCAAGATTCTAATCCAGGACCACTTGGAAAACCAAGTGAACAAAAAATATCTTCTGAAGTAGAATTTAGAAACTGGGATCCAACAGATCCAGATTCAGACAATCCATGGAAAAATTACGAAGAAAAAACTTCAGAATCTGAAAGTCAAAATACTGTAAAAAATTCTATTGAAAATGAGCAAAGTACGAATACACAAATAGAAAATGAAATTGTCAATGATATAACAAATACGCAAATAGAAAACGAGATAAGCAACGATATAACAAACACACAAAGCAACAATGAAATAGAAAATGCTATAACAAACACACAAATTGAAAATGAAATAAATACTAATACAACTAACAAACAACATGAAAATTATATTTCTGATTCTAAAAATGAAGAAAATACAAATAATGAAACAAATGAGGGGTAAAAAAGGTGATAAGCTACGAATTTGAAGTTATTGGAGACATAGTTGGAAAAGAAAGACCAAGAGTAAACACATATACGCTAAGAGTTTATACTCCCAATAAAACCAAGGATTTTGAAACTTTAATACAACAATATTTTAAAATAAAATATCCTTCTAGCCCAGTGCTAGAAGGAAGAATTTCTATAAAAATAATTGCATATTTAAAAATCCCTAAAAGCACAAGTAAAATAAAAGAAAGTCAGATGCTAGAAAATAAAATAAGTCCTACTAAAAAACCTGATGTGGATAATATTGCAAAAGTTGTTTTAGATGCATTAAATAAAGTTGCATTTAAAGATGATAATCAAGTAAGTAAAATATCAGTGGAAAAAAGATATGATGTTGTAGAAAAATTACATATAGAAATTGAAGAATATTAAAAATAAAGAATAAAAAATGACAAATGTTTAAAAATAAATTTGATAAAGATATTAAAAATATAAAAAGAACTATTCTTATAGAGATAAAATAATTAAATATATTTTATATCTTTGTAAAAATAGTTCTTTTCGATTTATCTAAATATATTATCTACGATAATTGGATTGTGCTTAGTCGTTATTAATTTTGGGATAAATACCAAGACAGATAAGACCAGATACACCAACTAGAACATAAACAATTCTGCTTAATACACTCATGCTACCAAATAGTGTAGCTACTAAGTCAAAACTAAAAAGTCCAATAAGTAACCAGTTGATAGCACCTATAATTACTAGTGTAAGAGCAATATAATATAAAAGTTTCATAATATTCCTCCATTTAATTATATTTAGATATAACTTATTATTACAAAATATTTGAAAAATATACATTTATAATTTAGAAAGGTAATTTAACAATGGAACGATATTCAGATGTAAAAAAATCTAATCTAGCAGGAATGTTAGGAAATATATTTTTGTTAATTATAAAATTAATTATAGGTTTGCTAAGTAGAAGTCAAGCACTAATTGCAGATGCAGTAAATAGTGCAGGAGATATTTTTTCTTCAATTATGAGTACCATAGGAACTAAAATTGCAAGTTTTCCAGAAGATGATGACCATAATTTTGGTCATGGAAAAGCAGAGTATATTTTTTCTCTCTTTATAGGAATATCTATGATAGTTGTCGCAACAAAACTTTTATATGATTCTGGTAAGTCGATATTTGAACAAAAAGAGGTTGCGTATGCAAATTTGGTTATTATAATTTGTATAATAACAATTACATTAAAAATATGTTTGTTTTTTTTATACTAGAATGTTGGCTAAAAGAACTAAGAGTATTCTTATAGAAGCACTAGAAACTGATCATAGAAATGATGCAATACTTACTACATTTACACTAATATCTACAATTTTAAATATTTATGGTATTTATTGGTTGGATGGTATTGTAGGAATGGGAATTTCTATAATAATATGTATAAGTGGTGCAAAAATATTTTTTGAAAGTTATAATGTACTTATGGATTCATCGATAGACGAAAAAACAAAAGAGCAAATTTTAGAAATCACAAAAAAATATAAAGAAATTAAAAAAATTGATCACTTTACATCTAAGCCTGTAGGTTATAAGTTTTTAATTTCAATATCTATATATGTAGATGGAAATATGTCTACTTTTGATAGCCATAAAATAGCGGATGACTTAGAAAAAGAAATAAATAAGCTAGAAAATGTATATCTAGCAATAATACATGTAAATCCAATATAAAATGATAAATAGATAACGATTGATATAAATAATAATTTTTTTGATGGAGTAAATTAACAAAATAAATATAAAATTTTAGTAAAGGCACAGGACACAGTAATAAAAACTGTGTCCTGCACCTGAAACATTTAGATATTGTCCTTATTGGTATTTTTTTTCGATCTTCTTCTTCCTCCTTTGCTTTAGCAATGTTGTATGCAAGTATTACGGAAACAATTGCACAGGAAATGCTTGGAACAACCAATTCGGATTGATTATACATTATAATCCGAACTAACAATAAAGCAGCTGCGGACCCGAAGCAATTCGCCATAAAAAAACATACATTTTCTAAACGCTTCATATAGAAAACCTCCTTATAATTGTTCGGAGGTTTGCACCTCCGAAAGTTTACCTTTTCAAAGGTGTAACAAATAATGTTACTAATTTTAGTATACAACAATTTTACATAATTTGCAAGGTAGAAAAAAATTTTAAAAATTTTAAAAATTCTTTCTATTTTTGCTATTTCGAAATATATTTTTGATTTCTACTTTTTGGTTTATCTGGAATTGTCATTTGTAATTTACTTTCTTCTAACAATGGATTTAAGTAATCATACATAAATGTTGGTCTATGCTTTAATCCAATATATTCCATAATTTCTTTTACGCTTTTTGGCTCTTTGCAAAATTCTAAAATTAAATTAATTTTATCTTCTTTCTTGTTCGGTTTTACTTGTTCGGTTAACTTGTTCGGTTTTACTTGCTCGGTGTCGTATTCAAATGGATTTTCTTTGTATTTAAAAGAAACTCTCAAGAAATGTTCCATAAATTTGAAACAACTTTTATCATAAGCATCTAAAATTCTTAAAACTCCAGAACCGATATTTTCAATTAAATCTACATCTTTAAATACTCTAATAAGTTCTTTGTTTCTTGGGGCAGTAACACCTTCTAAAAATTCTTCTTGTGATAATTCTTGTGGCAAACCACCTGCAGATGTTATTTCAATTCTGTCAGAGTATAATTCTACAATTGGAGAATTTCCATAAGAATAATCATTATGTACAATGGCATTTATAACTGCTTCTTTTAGTGCCTTACTATCAATTTTTTCTACTTCTTTTCTTCCTTTATATTCTATTTTAGCATAAACAGTATTTTCTGCATCAAGTCTATCCAATATCCTTTGAGTTGCAGTAATTATACAACGATACCCATATTCTTGATTTTCTACTAAATCCATTTTATTAGTACCTAAATATTTTACAAGTTTTATTGAAACATTATTTTCATCTGCTAATAAAAAAGCATTATAATTGTATTTACCTTCACTTGTTAATAAATCAAGATTTTGTAAAAAGTTATCATTTAATTTTAATCCGTGTTCTTCATAATAAATTTTTAATTGATTAAATGTTAATTTTTGTCTTGGAGAGTCAATTTCTTTTTTTGTAATTGTGTTAAATCAACATCTTTAAGACCAACTACTTGTCCATCTTTTCTAACACCTACATAAATAATGCCACCCTCTTTATAGTTAAGAAAAGCTATTACTTCTTGCTCAAAATCTTCATTTAATTGTTCCTTGTTTTCAATTCTATTTGTTTCTGTATTTTTCATGAATTCACTCTCCTAGCATAATAATTTTGATTTTTCATTATATTACTATTTCATGCTTTTTATCTACATTTTTTTCACCTATAAAATAGTAAAATTTTAAATTCGCTAAATATACAATATCGCAAAAGTTTATAAAAATCAATAATTTAAAAATATTTTTATTTGAATTGTTTCACACTTTATCAGAAAAAATCATTGAAAGTATCATTTTTATGCAAAAAAATAATACCAAGAGAATCTATAAAACTCTTGATATTAATATGGTGCAGACGACGTAGATATTTACAACTCGTCAACTCTCTTGACAATTGATATAATTATCAATCAAACTATATATAGATTAGCAAATTATCTAAAAAAATTCAAGTAGCTTTACAAAATTTTAACAATTATTTATTTTCAAATAGAGCTTAAATTTGCAATTTTATGTTAAATATGTTATAATTTAATTGTAACATATTTTTTGTTGCCTTTGAAATAAGTAAAATTTCGGAGGCAAAGTCCTCCGAACAATTAAAGGAGGAAATTACAATGGGAAAATCTGCAAAAAGGTTCTTGGTTCTGGCTATCATCTGCACTATGTTTTTTGGTGCTTGGGCAACTGTACGGATTGTGAAAGCAGTGTCATTTGATATGAACTGCCATGCATATATCCACAGAGCTGCTGGAGCAACCGAAATCGAGACCGCAAAAGTAGAATTGGCAAAAGCAATTGAGTACATTGAAGAGAATAACTTGACTGAAGGTACTGTGTCTATATTCCTTAAAAACCCTAGAAATGATGTTGGCTTTTGGTATGGCACCCTTAAAAGTGCTTATAAGGAACTCGACACTTTCTCAGAAGGTGTGACTCAATTAGAAAAATCCAATTACCTTATGAGAATGCGTGAAAGTTTTCTCGAGGTAGGATTGCCCGATGGAATAAGTGTTTATCCCAATAATGTTTTATACTTTTGGTGGTCTATGCTTTCTCTAATCGGTGCAGCTGTATTCTACATTTTGTGCTACATTGCATATGATAACGACTGGGACTGACTAATTCCCGCCCCACAAGGTCTTGACCAAGTGGGGTATTTTTTTATAAAAAAGAGTTAATAATTATATAATTCAATTTAAAAAATGTTAAATAAATATAAAGCAACTTTGTTTTGGTCTGTTGTTTCCATTTCCATAAGTTTAGCCATTGCAAACATTACAAGCTTGTACTTTCCGAAATTTATAAGTGTAATTCTATATTCTTCATCTATATCTTTTAATATGCTATCAAATTTCTCATAATTTTCTTTAGTGTTATATATAAGACCAGACCATTCACTTTTGCTCACACATATTGCTAATCTTAACTTATCTTTTATATCCATA
>CALXEU010000057.1 GCA_944387395.1 uncultured Clostridia bacterium
CTAAACCTATCCCTTTACGATAAGAAATTTATTGTATAGGGGTAGGTCAAGTTTTTTTTAAGATATATAAATAAAAAACATAAAAAAACTTGTTTTTTTATATAATAAATGATATAACATAAGAGAATTAAGTAAAACCAATATTAGTTTGGTTAATAATAAAATGTTCCTATTGAACAAAGAAAGGAAATGATTATGAAAATATTAATTACTGGAGCAAATGGAATGCTCGCAAATGCTGTAAAAGAAGAACTTAAAGGAAATGAATTAATATGCACAGATGTTGCACAATTAGACATAACAGATGAAGATGCAGTAAACAAGTATGTAGGAGAAGTAAAGCCAGATTACATTATAAACTGTGCTGCATACACAGCAGTTGATAAGGCAGAAGAAAATGAGCAATTAGTATATAAAATAAATGCAATTGGACCAAAAAATTTAGCAGTAGCTGCTAAAACAAATGACGCAGTTCTTGTACACATAAGTACAGACTATGTTTTCGGAGGAGAAAGAGATGTAGCAGAAGACTACAGCGAAGATGATGAAAAAAATCCTCAAGCAGTTTATGGAACAACTAAACTTGCTGGAGAAAAATTTATCGAAGAAAACTGTGAAAAATATTATATATTTAGAACAGCATGGCTATATGGAGAAGGACATAACTTTGTTAGAACAATGATAAATCTTTCTAAAGAACATGATGAAGTTAGAGTTGTAAATGATCAACATGGAAGTCCAACTTATGCTGTTGATTTAGCAAGTATAATACACCAAGCAATGGAGAAACAAATTCCTTTTGGAATATATAATTCTACAAATATGGGATATACTACATGGTATGAATTTACAAAATTAATATATTCATTAGAGAATATAAACTGCAAAGTTATACCAGTAACTAGTGAGGAATTTAAGAGTCCTGCAAAGAGACCAAAGAACTCACAAATGTCAAAAGACAAGCTTTTAAAATATGGTATAGTAATTCCAACTTATGAAGATGCACTTAAGAGATATTTAGCTACAGAAAATGAGAAAGGAATATAAAAAGTTATGAAAAATAGAAAAGGAATAATTTTAGCAGGAGGAAGCGGAACAAGACTATATCCATTAACTCTTGCAATATCAAAGCAAATAATGCCTGTTTATGACAAGCCAATGATTTATTATCCACTATATGTATTAATGGAAGCAGGAATAAAAGAAATATTAATTATAACAACGCCAAGAGACAATACAACATTTAAAGAGCTATTAGGTGATGGCTCAAAATGGGGAATGAAAATTGAATATGCAATTCAAGAAAAACCAAATGGACTAGCCGAAGCCTTTATAATAGGAGAAAAATTTATAGGAAACGATAATGTTGCATTAATACTAGGAGACAATATGTTCTACGGTGGAGACTTAAAAGAAGTCCTAAAAAGAGCTGCAGCAAGAGAGGATGAGTCTACAATATTTGGATACAAAGTAAAAGATCCTAGAAGATATGGTGTAGTAGAAATAGATGAAAATGGAAATGCTGTTTCAATAGAAGAAAAACCAGAAGAGCCAAAATCAAATTATGCAGTTCCAGGTCTATATTTCTATACTAATGATGTAATAGAAATAGCAAAAAATGTTAAGCCATCTGCGAGAGGAGAACTAGAAATAACTACTGTAAATGAAGTATATATGAATATGGGAAAATTAAAAGTAGAAAGACTAGGAAGAGGAATGGCTTGGTTTGATACAGGAACACATGATGCTCTAATAGAAACAGCAAGTTTTGTTCAAACTATAGAAAAGAGACAAGGAATGCAAATATGTTGCCCAGAAGAAATAGCTTTTGAAAACGGATGGATAACATCTGAACAACTAAAAGAGCTAGCAAAACCACTTAGTAAAAGTGATTATGGTAAATTTTTAAATGATTTAGCTGAAAATATAGAATAAACAGCAAAGAATAAATCATGGATAAATATGTTGAAGGAAAGGAACATACTCAAATGGAAAAGAATATATTAATAACAGGAGCTGCAGGTTTTATAGGAAGCAATTTTGTAGAATATTTTAAAAATGCACATCCAGAATATAATTTAATTATATTAGATAAATTAACATATGCTGGAAATATTCATAATCTAGACAAAGTAATAGATAAAATAACATTTATCAAAGGAGATATTTGTGATTTTGAGGAAGTAAAGAAAATTTTTGAAGACTACAATATAAATGGAGTTATTCACTTTGCAGCTGAAAGCCATGTAGACAATAGTATAAAGATACCATTTATATTTACAGAGACAAACGTATTAGGAACACATACATTATTAGAAGTTGCAAAACAAGTTTGGGGAGAAGGAAGTCAAAACAAATTTGTACACATCTCAACAGATGAAGTTTATGGAACATTAGGAGAAGAAGGATACTTCACAGAAAAAAGTATGATAAAGCCTAATAGCCCATACTCAGCATCAAAGGCAAGTTCAGATTTAATTGCATTTGCATATCATGAAACATTTAAAATGAATGTAACAGTTACAAACTGCTCAAATAACTATGGACCATATCAACATAACGAAAAACTAATACCTCACATGATTAAACTTGCTCTACAAGATAAAAAATTACCAGTATATGGAACAGGAAGAAATATAAGAGATTGGTTATATGTTGAAGATCATTGCAAAGCAATTGATTTAGTATTCCATAAAGGAGCAGCTGGAGAACGTTACAATATAGGTGGACACAATGAAAAAAGAAATATAGACATTGTAAAACTAATACTAAAACATTTAGATAAACCAGAAAGCTTAATCGAATTTGTAGAAGATAGAAAAGGTCACGATTACAGATATGCCATAGATCCAAGCAAAATAAAAGCAGAACTTGGTTGGGAGCCAGAAACAAAATTTGAGGATGGAATTATTAAAACTATTGATTGGTACCTAGAAAACAAGGAATGGCTAAAATAAAACAATTAAAAGAAAGGACTAAAAAAATGAGAAAATATTTTGGTACAGATGGAATAAGAAGAATTGCTAACAGTGAACTTACTCCAGAGTTAGTATATAGAGTTGCAAAAGCAGGAGCATATGTGTTATCAAAGCATACAGACCATACACCAACTATTTTTATAGGAAGAGATACTAGAATCTCTGGAACTCTAATAGAAGCTGCAATGACAGCTGGATTCTTAAGCTATGGAGCAAATGTAAAGAGTTTAGGTGTAATTCCAACACCTGGAGTTGCATATTTAACAAAGAGATATAAGGCAGATGCCAGTGTGGTAATTTCAGCTTCACACAATACTTTTGAATTTAATGGAATAAAATACTTTAGCAATAAAGGAATGAAAATTCCAGATTCACTAGAAGAAGAGATAGAAGAAGTAATGGATTCAGGTAAATTAGAAGAGCTAACTGCCACAAATGAAAAAATAGGTGTTGCAGAAAACAGAGAAGATTTACTAGAAGAGTACGTATACTTTTTCAGAAAAAACTTTGAAGAAGAAATAGAAAAAGTAAATAGAGAAGACTTTGTTGTTGCAATTGATACTGCCAACGGAGCAACTTCTGTAGTAGCAGATCAAGTGTTTACAAAACTTGGAATAAAGCATTACATAATAAATAATCAGCCAAACGGAATAAACATAAATGATAAATGTGGATCTACACATTTAGAAGGACTACAAAAATTTGTAGTGGACAATAAATGTAGCTTAGGAATTGCATATGATGGCGATGGAGATAGATGTCTTGCTGTCAACGAAAAAGGTGAAGTAGTAGACGGAGATTGCATAATGGCTGTAATTTCTAATTATTTAAAAGAAAAAGGAAAATTAAATAAAAACACATTAGTTGCAACAGTAATGAGTAATCTAGGTCTAAGAAAATATGCAGAAAAAAATGAACTAAATTTTGAAGCAACAAAAGTTGGAGATAGATATGTTCTAGAAAATATGTTAAATAATGGCTACAATTTAGGAGGAGAACAATCAGGACATATAATATTA
This sequence comes from uncultured Clostridia bacterium, assembly GCA_944387395.1. Classification (GTDB taxonomy): domain Bacteria; phylum Bacillota; class Clostridia; order TANB77; family CAG-508; genus CAG-245. The sequence continues at coordinate 3,998 of CALXEU010000057.1, forward strand.
CTAGATTATAATCCAACGGGAGATGGAATACTAACATCATTAATGCTAGTAAAAATACTACTAGAAAAAAATCTTTCTGTTTCAAAAGTTTGTAGTATAATTAATATATATCCACAAGTATTAGTGAATGCAAAAGTATCTTCAGAGAAAAAATATGACTTCGACAAAGATCCAGAAATTAAAAAAGAAATAGAAAAACTAGAAGAAGAATTTTCAGGAAATGGTCGTATACTTATTAGACCTTCTGGTACTGAACCATTAGTTAGAGTTATGATAGAAGGAGAAGATCAAGGTTATATTAAAGCTAAAGCAGAAGCTTTGGCAAAATTAATAGAACAAAAGTTAAAATAAAGGAGGAGAAAAACAAATGCCATTTATTAATTTTTCAGATTCACTAACGGTATTACTTGGATTAGTACTTTTTGTGTTGACTTTATTTTTAGGAAAAGAAACACACAAAAGTGCAATACCAGCAGCAATGCTTGGGGTATTTTTAGTAATACTTGTAATACATGTTGCGGAATTAATGCTAATAGCTGATATGACAGACGAAGTATATAATGCACTAACAACTAGTATTTTAGTTGACTTTGTATTTATATTCTTATCATTTATTTCGTATTTATGGATTGATGATGTTCAAGCTAGAATAGAAAAGAAGAAAAGCATAGATGATAGCTTAAATTGGTTCTGGTCAAAAGTATAAATTTCAATGTTTATAACAAAAATTTAATATTAAAAAGGAGAAGTGAAAAAATCATTTCTCCTTTTTAGCGATATAAAATATAAAACCAAACAAAAAGTGTAACCTATTACTATCATGACTCATAAAATATACAGGAATAAATTGAACTTTTTAAATTGAAAGGAACGATTTTTTATGGATTATGAAGTAATGATGAACGGAAATGTAAAAATAGGGCAAATAGCACCTGATTTCGAAGCTACAACAACTATGGGAAATATAGCTTTAAATGATTATAAAGGAAAATGGATAGTATTATTTTCGCATCCAGGAGATTTTACCCCAGTATGTACAACAGAGATAATTGCATTTGCAAGGGCAAATCCATACTTTGAAAAAATAAATACATTTTTAATTGGTTTAAGTATAGATAGCAATTCATCACATCTAGCATGGATGTATGATATATATTGTAAAACAGGAATTATAATACCATTTCCAATAATTGCAGACAGAAACGGAGAAATAGCAAGAAAATATGGAATGATATCTACAAGTGTGTCTAATACAGAAACAGTACGAAATGTATACATAATAGACGACAAACAAAAAATAAGAGCAATATTAGTATATCCAATGAATATAGGACGAAATATATCAGAAATACTAAGAATAGTAAAAGCTCTGCAAACAGCAGATAGTAACAAACAAATGACTCCTGCAAACTGGATGCCATGTGAACAAATGATAGTTCCAATGCCACAAACGTTTGAGTCGCTACAGAATAGAATAAGAAGCATAGAACAAAATAGAAATGGAATGAGCTGGTATTTATCATTTAAAAATCCTGAAATATGTGAGATAGATACAATGCCATGTAACAACAGAATAAATGAATATAATCAAAATTTATATGCTAATAATATGGAACAAGCAAGAGAAAATAAATATATGACAAATAATTTCGAAGAAAATAGAAATGACAATTTTAATAAAAATCAAACTCAAAAAATAACATCAAATGAAACACAAAATTTAAACAGAGATATAACATATAAAGCTAAAGAAAATGAAAAAATTGAAAATAGAAATAATGAAAACAAAACAAATATAAAACAAAATACAAATCACATACAAATGCCTAAATTTCAACAAAAAAATAACACAATTCAATGGAAAAATTTTAGATAAATCAAACACACATAAATTTAAAGAAAAAGGTTAAAATAAACATAAGAAAAAAGACACTGTTTTTTTTCTCCAAGATTAATAACGAGAAGGGAAATGATTTAGAAATGAAAGAAACAGTTAAAAATAATCAAACAATAAATTGTACAGTAACATCTTGTAAATATAACAATAAACAAAGACAGCTTTGCGAACTAGAGCATATTATAGTAACTCCAATCCAGGGATGCGAAACAAATGAGCCAGACGAATCTATGTGCTCAAGTTATAGAAATCAGAACCAAAACAAAAATTAAAATATTAGGAAAAAATAATAACAACTAGGTGTATAAAAATACATTACTAGTTGTTATTTTTGCTTGCCTTTTTTATAATGTTATAGTAAAATAGGAAGGAAAATAAAGAGAAAAATAAACTTAGGAGGAAACAAAATGAACTTACCAAATAAACTAACAGTATTTAGAATAATATTAGTACCTGTAATGGTAATAATAGCACTAATAAACATACCAGGAGAAGTATTAGGAATACCTACAAACATGATATTTTTAGACCTACTATTCATAATTGCATCAATAACAGACAAACTAGACGGAACGATAGCAAGAAAAACTAATCAAATTACAACATTTGGAAAATTTCTAGATCCAATTGCAGATAAAATACTAGTTGTAGCAAGTATGATTATGCTTGTTGAATTTAGCAAACTTCCTGCATGGATACCAATAATAGTTGTATTTAGAGAATTTGTTGTATCTGGATACAGATTAATTGCAGTAGAAAAAAATGGAAACGTTATAGCAGCCAATATATGGGGAAAATTAAAAACAGCAACACAAATGGTCGCAATTATACTAATGTTTTTGGATAACAACGCATATGGTGCCTTTTTACAAAGTAATTTAACAGGATTTAGCCTAATACTAAATATATGTGCAACAACACTTATGACAATATCAGTAATTGCAACAATTTTCTCTGGTTATGAATATCTTAAAGGAGGAAAAGAATTACTAAAAGATGAATAAGGAACAAGCAAAAAAAGAAATTGAAGAATTACGTAAGAAATTAGAATATTATGCAAGACTATATTATGATGAGGACAAACCAAAAATTTCGGATTATGAATACGATATGATGATGAACAAACTAAAATCTCTAGAAAAGGAAAATCCAGAGTTTATAAGTTCTGATTCATTAACACAAAAAGTAGGAGGCCATGTAAAAGAGGGATTCAAGGAAGTAGTACATGAAGTCCCTCTTCAAAGCTTGCAAGACATTTTCTCGTTTGATGAACTTAAAGAATTTGATGAAAGAGTAAGAAAAGTAGCAGAAGAAGAAAACGAAGAACTAAAATATGTTGTAGAAACAAAAATTGATGGACTATCTACAGCACTAAGGTATGAAAATGGAATTTTTGTACAAGGAGCAACAAGAGGAAACGGTCAAATTGGAGAAGATGTAACAGAAAACCTAAAAACAATAAAAAATATTCCAAAGAAACTAAAAGAACCAATAAATATAACCGTACGTGGAGAAGTATTTATAGGAACAAAAGATTTTGAAAAGATGAATGAAGAAAGAGAAATATTAGAGAAACCTCTATTTGCAAATGCTAGAAATGCTGCAGCAGGATCACTTAGACAATTAGATTCTAAGATAACTGCCTCAAGACCATTAGACATATTCATTTTTAATATCCAAAAATTTGATGACAACAAATCAAATTCCCACTATGAGGGACTAAATTATTTACAGGAAATAGGATTTAATGTAGTACCCGTAAGAATTATATGTAACAATATAGAAGAAGCAATAGAGGCAATAAAGAATATTGGAAATGATAGAGAAAAACTTTCTTTTGGAATAGATGGAGCAGTTGTAAAGGTAGACAACTTAAGACTTAGACAAATTTTAGGAACAACATATAAAGTTCCAAAATGGGCAATTGCGTATAAATATCCACCAGAAAGGAAAGAAACCAAATTATTAGACATAACATGTCAGGTTGGAAGAACAGGAGCAATAACACCACTTGCAATATTAGAACCAGTAAAAGTAGCAGGATCTACAATTTCTAAAACAACACTACATAATGAAGATTTTATAAGAGAAAAAGGTTTAATGATAGGAGACACCGTTGTTATTCAAAAGCAAGGAGATGTTATACCAGAAGTAGTAGATATAAAAAAAAAAAAAAGAACTGGAGAAGAAAAAGAATTTACAATGCCAGATGTATGCCCTGTTTGTGGTGCACCAGTAATCCGTGAAGAAGGAGAAGCAGTAGCTCGTTGCATTGGAATAGAATGTCCAGCTAAAACTCTTAGAAACATAGTACATTTTACATCAAAAGAAGCAATGGATATAGATGGTTTAGGAATAAAAATAATAGAACAACTAATAGAAAAAGGCCTTGTTAAAAATATTGCAGACATTTATACTCTAACAGTAGAAGATGTATCTAAATTAAAGAAAAATGGAAAAATATTTGCTCAAAATCTAATAAATTCAATAAACAATAGCAAAGACAATGATTTATATAAATTAATCTCAGCGCTTGGAATACCACACGTTGGAATAAAATCTGCTAAAGGTTTAACAAAAACATACAAAACAATTGATGAAATATCAAGCGCAAAATTAGAAAAACTAAGTGCACTAAATGATATTGGACCAATAACAGCAGAGAGTATATATACATTCTTTAGACAGGATCAGACAAAAGACTTAATTAAAAGATTAAAAAAATCTGGAGTTAATATGACGGTAATAAAAACAGAAGAAGATAGTAAATATGACGACAGATTTAATGGTAAAATATTTGTAGTAACAGGCTCACTCGAAGATTATACAAGAGATCAAGTATCAGATATAATAGAAAAATTTGGTGGAAAAGTTTCTGGTTCTGTATCTAAAAAAACAAGTTATGTACTTGCAGGAGAAGAAGCAGGCTCAAAATTAACAAAAGCACAAAGTTTAGGAGTTACAATAATTTCAGAAAAAGAATTTAATAATATGATTAAACAAGAACAAGGAGAATAAATGGAAGGAAAATATACTTTTGAAAGATTAGACGAAGAACTAAATATTGGATATATAATATTTTTCACATATGTAAGAAATAGATATCAAATATTCAAAACTGCAGAAAATTGCTATACACAACAATTGCTAACAGATAATCCTAAAAATCCTCTACCACGTAATTCTATAATTACTAAAAAAACTTTAAAAGAAATGTATCCTTTTATGGAAAAAATAGAATACAAAGCATCAAATAATTAGAACGAAAGAGAAATTTTAGAAAACTAGATTTACTAAAATTTCTTTGCTTAAATATGTAGAAATAGGAGAACTACTTAAATGTTAACTTTAGAAGATGTAGTAAAAAATAAAGACAATAAAGAATTTGTATTACAAGCAGTTAAAGAAGATGGAATGCTACTAGATGGTGCATCTAATGAACTAAAAGACGATAAAGAAGTTGTTATGGCAGCAGTAACCAAAGACGGAGGAGCATTAGAGTTTGCATCAAAAAGACTAAAAGCAGATAGAGAAATCTTAATGCAAGCAGTAGAGAAAAAAGGTTGGGTCTTATGTTATGCGTCTGATGAATTAAAAGCAGACAAAGAACTAGCATGTAAAGCAGCTAAGACAGATGGACAAATTCTATATTATGTAAGTAAAGAATTAAGAGACGATTATGATGTTGTATTAGAAGCGGTAATGCAAAAAGGAATAATAATAAAGTATGCAAGCAAGCGTCTAAGATCAGATAAAACAATAGCACTAGAAGCTATAAAACAAGATAAAAGAGCATTTGACTTCATAGTTCCGAAATTAAGAAATGACGAAGATATACAACTTATAATGAATCCTCCACAAGAATAAAGAAACGAGGTTGAAAAATAATTAGAATTTTGGCGTTGTCAATCTTCATTTTAAATTTAATCAATGTACAGTAAAGTACGTCTCATAAATTTAAAATTCGCTTTCCTAGCCAAAATTTAATTCTTTTCCAACCAAATTTGTACACAAGGGAAGGAACAAAACAAAAAATGAATATTAAAGAAATAATAGCAGAGGCAATAGAAAAATTAAGAAAAAATAATATAGAAGATGCTTCAATAATTTCTAAAGAATTATTAGCATATATTTTAAAAAAGGATATACAATACTTAATAATCAACTCAGAACAGGAAATACCAGAAGAAAAGATAAAATGTTTTGAAAATAATATAGAAAAAATTATACAAGGATATCCAATTCAATACATAACACATAAACAAGAATTTATGCATGCATCTTTCTACGTAGACGAAAATGTTTTAATCCCACAACCAGATACAGAAATATTAGTAGAAAGCGTAATAAATATTTGCAATAAAAACAAAAAACAAAATGTAAAAATATTAGATTTATGTACTGGAAGCGGAGCAATTGCAATAAGTTTGGATATGGAATTAAAAGATTTAAAACCAGAAATTATTGCTAGTGACATAAGTTCTAATGCTTTAGAAATAGCTAAAAAAAATAACAAAGAAAATTGCACAAACGTAACATTTATAGAATCAGATTTATTTAATAATATAAAACAAAACAATTTTGACATAATTGTATCAAATCCACCATATATTAAAACTAATGAAATAAAAAAATTATCAAAACAAGTACAAACAGAACCATCAATTGCTTTAGATGGTGGAGAAGATGGACTAGAGATATATAGGAGAATACTAGAACAAGCATATAAATATCTTAATAATGATGGATATTTGTGTTTAGAAATAGGTTATGACCAAAAACAAGATTTAATAAATTTAATAAAAAACTATAAATATTATGTAATAGTAGAGACAGTAAGAGACTTGTCTGAAAATGATAGATGCATAATAATAAAAAAAGAAAAAACCACTTGACTTTTATGATGTAGATAAATTATAATTGGTTATAGAAAAGAGAATATATTAATTGTTAAAAATAAAATCCCTGCGTAGTACGCGAAAAAGGAAATTTTAGAACCAACAAAGAATTAAAGGGAGTCCGCCTTTGGATGTGGCGTGTATGCTTAGGCTTTATATACTAAACCTTAAGAAACCCAGTAGCATTCAACAAGACACCCACCTGTCTAAGGCAGGTTTCTTAAAATTTCTTCAAGTTTACGGCTAATGTGGGGTTTTTTATATTTTGAAAAAAGGTGATAAAGTGTCATTTTCAGTAGAATTAAAAACAGAATTAAGTAAAATAAATAATTTAAAAAACAAGCAAGAAGTATTGAGTGAATTCTTTGGCTATTTAGACAGTGCAAACATAACAAAGAAAAGTAAGAATTTTAAATTTGCTACAGAAAACGAACATAATATAAATAGATTTGCAAAACTATTAAACAACCTAAACATAAATGATTATAAAATAGAAATAACAGGAAAAACATATATAATTACATTCAAAGAAAAAAATATAGAAAACTTAACAACAGATAATATTTTTAACCAGGACAACCTAAAAAAAGCATATATTAGAGGCTGTTTTCTAGGAGCAGGCTCTATAAATAATCCCAAAAATAAATACCACCTAGAAATACTAATAAAAAATGAAGAAAAAGCAGTAGGGCTATTAAAAATATTACAAGATTATGATATTAACGCTAAAATTCTTAAAAATATAGTATATATAAAGGATGGAGAAGAAATTTCTAAATTCTTAGCTTTAATTGGAGCAAATAACGCAGTAATAAAATTTGAAGAAATTAGAGTTTTAAGAGAAATGAAAAATAATGTAAATAGAATAGTAAATTGTGAAACAGCAAATATGAATAAAACAATAAATGCATCAGTCAAACAAATAGAACTTATAAAAATGCTTAGGAAAAAAGGAAAATTCAACAATTTACCAGAAGAACTTAAAGAAATTGCCATACTTAGAGAAAAAAATCCAAATGCAACACTAGAAGAATTAGGAAAGATGCTACCAAATCCAATAGGAAAATCTAGTGTAAGTCATAGATTTAAAAAAATAGAGGAATATATATAATATATACACAAGAAAGGCAAAACATAAATATGGAGCAAAAAGAAATAGGATTATATGTACACATTCCGTTTTGTAAGAAAAAATGCTATTATTGTGATTTTACTTCATTTTCAGGCAAGGAAGCCTGTTATGAAAAATATGTAAATTGTCTGAAACAAGAAATTATTAAATATGGTACTGAAAACAAAACAATGAGCAAACATAACCTAGAACCAGAATATATTGTCAAAACAATATATATAGGAGGAGGAACTCCTTCTATAATAGACGAAAAATATATAACAAACATTCTAGACACAATAAAACAGAATTTTAAATTAAAACAGAATACAGAAATTACAATAGAAGTAAATCCAGGAACGGTTACAAAACATAAGTTAGAAACATATAAAGAATGTGGAATAAATAGATTAAGCATAGGACTACAAGCATCTCAAGATGAAATTTTAAAGACAATAGGAAGAATACATACATATGAAGACTTTCTAGAAACATACAATTTAGCAAGAAATTTAGGGTATAATAATATAAATGTTGATTTAATGATAAATCTTCCAGGACAAACCTTAGATGATGTAAAGAAAACTATAAAAAATATAATTGCATTAAAACCTGAACATATATCGATATACTCTTTAATTCTTGAGGAAAACACAAAATTATATGAAATGGTAAATTCAAAACAGCTAAGCCTATCATCTGACGAACTAGAAAGAAAAATGTATTGGTATGTTAAACAAAAACTAGAAGAAAATAACTATATACATTAGGAAATTGCTAATTTTGCAAAAGAAGGCTATGAGTCAAAACATAATTTGGACTGTTGGGAACAAAAAGAATATATTGGTGTTGGAGTCGGTGCAAGTTCATACTTAGACCAAAAAAGATACTCTAATACTACTAACTTACAAGATTATATTTTTAATATAGAAAATAATAAAGCTAATTCAAATCTAATACTAGAAGAAGTTCAATCTGACGAAGATAAAATGAATGAATATATCATGCTAGGACTTAGAAAAATTGAAGGAATAAACATAAAAGAATTTAATGAAAAATTCAAACAAAACATTATATCTAAATACGAAAGAATATTTGAAAAACTAACTCACGAAAATCTGATCCAAATAGATGACAAAAGAATAAAGCTTACTAATAAAGGTATTGACTTAGCAAACTCAGTTTGGGAGGAATTCGTATAAGATTTCAAATATTTAAAATTACAAAATTAGATAAGCAAAAAATATCAAAAAAGAGAGGATTTAATAAATGAAAGAAGAATTTATAAACTTAATAAAATCAACTAATAGAGATGGAATAGAAAATTTATTAGCATTTTTAGAGAAATCAGACTTTTATACAGCACCTGCAAGTACAAGATTTCATGGAAATTTTGAGGGGGGACTGTTAGAACATAGTATGAAAGTATATGAAATATTTAAAGAAAAAATCAAACAAAGTGGACTAAATACTCCAGAAGACACTATAAAAATAGCAGCATTACTTCACGATATTTGCAAAACAAATTTTTACAAAACAGATTACAAAAATGCAAAAAATGCATTAGGAGAGTGGGAAAAAGTTCCTTATTATACAGTCTGTGATACGATTCCATATGGACATGGAGAAAAATCTGTAATGATGCTTACAGAATATATAAAACTAACTAATGAAGAAAAGTATGCTATACGTTGGCATATGGGATTTACAGAACCTAAAGAGCTGTATGGAACACTTGGCGAAGCATATAAAAAATATCCTATAGCACTATTACTTCATGAGGCAGATTTGGAAGCTACATATTTTTATAATATTTAATAAAAATATTTGAGTATAAAGCAAAATAAAAATGGGTACAATTCCTGTATAAAATTAAAGAGTATGCAGGAGGTACATATGAATAAAACTAATATGAAAAGTATTGTAATACTAAAAAATTTACCATCAAATTTAATTGATGAAGCAATAGTTGTTATAAAAGACAAGAAAAAAATAAAAGAAGAAGATTACAATAAACTTATTGAAAATGAAAAAAATAGATTAAATCAAAATAAAAAGAAAAAGAATAAATGTATTCAAGGCTATATAAATGCTGAAGAATTAAGTAAAATAGAGAAAATAGAAAAAGAAAATAGAAAATATGTTATAAAAGAAGCGGAACTTGTAATTGGAAACTACCTAAGCAATCTCGAAAAAAATGAAAAAGAGAAAAAAGCCAAAAGATTACAAGCAAAATGCAAAAGAATAAAAATAATTAATTTAATACTTACTTTCTTGACATTAATAAGTTTTATAATGGCAATAAAAAAATAAAATAGAATAAAACACCTTCCTTTGGAATATAAATTTAAAAACAAAGGGAATGGTGTTTTTTATTATTAATAAATAGTTATAAAATTAAATTGAAAATATATTACTTTACACCGCTTTGTTCTTTAAGCAAGGAGGAAACGTTAAGATTATGGAAAGAATTATGTCACAAGAAGAGAGAATAAGAAAAGCGGAAGAAACGTATTACAGAAGGTGTCAAAATAGAAACATTTATTACTATCCAAATTATAAAGAAAACACAAAATATAACGAAAAGAATGAAAAAAATAAAAAAATTAAAACTATTGTAAAAATGATAATCCAAATAATAATTTGTTTAATTATATACGCCACTGTCTACATAATGCAAAATTCAGAAGAAGAACTTCCAAAAACTATTATAAATAAAGCAAGAGAATTTATATCAGAAGATATAAAAATACAAGATATACAAAATAATATAGGTGTCATAGAAAACACAATATATAGTTTCTTTAATCTATCTAACGATAACATAGTAGATAATACTTATGAAAATACAACATTACAAAACGAGGAAATAAACAGTGGACAGGAAAATCTAATAAGTAATACAGAAACGCAAGAGGCAAATTTAAATCAAAGTGTGGATGAGAGTCTTGCAATAGGAGGAGCAGAAGAAAATGAAACAATACAAAATGAAAGTCAAGAAGATCTTGATATTGAATATGTAAAAACCAACTACAGTATTATATGGCCATTAGAAGGAATAATAACATCTGGTTATGGACTTAGAACACCAACAGAAATAGTTACTGCAAATCATAAAGGAATAGATATAGGAGGAGATATTGGAACTGAAATAAAAGCAGCTATGTCTGGAACAGTAACCTTAGTTTCAACAGAAGGTGATTATGGCAATCATATTCAGATAGAAAATGAAGATATTATAACTTTATATGCTCATTGTAGTCTGCTATGTGTAGAGGAAGGACAAAAAATTACTCAAGGAGAAAAAATAGCCGAAGTAGGAGAAACCGGAAGAGCAACTGGCCCACATCTACATTTCGAAATTAGAAGGGATGGAAGAACAATGAACCCGGAAAAAGTTTTAAGTTAAATTATCGCAATATAATAAGTATCAGAAAGGACAAAACGGAAAAATGCAAATTAAATTAAACCTTAAAGTTTTTTTATTTTTAATAATTTTTCTAATAACAAAACAGATAAAAATATATGCATTAATAATGTTATTTGCATTGCTACATGAACTAGGACATCTAATAATGGGACTAATTCTTGGTTATAAACCAGAATCAATATCAATTATACCAACTGGATTTTGTATAAAATTTAAAACAACATGTAAAGACTACAATGTAAAAATAAAAAAAGGGAACTTATTATCTGTAAAGAAAATATTAATTGCAATAGCAGGACCACTTACAAACTTAATTTTAATAATTGGAGCAATTATATATTACAAAATATTTGGAAGAAACATGCTTATAGAAAATTCCATAGAATCCAT
>CALXEU010000058.1 GCA_944387395.1 uncultured Clostridia bacterium
TAGATGGAGTACTATTATCGGCAGAGACTAATTTAGCACTAATGGATGAAAGTGGAGTATTAACATTGCCAGAAAGTGTGAAGAAAATAGGAAATGGAGCATTTGCGAACTTAAGTGGATTAAAAACTATAATAATACCAGGGACAGTAAAAGAAATAGGACAAAATGCATTTACAAATAATGCAGATTTAACAAGAGTAGTGTTGCAAGAAGGAATAGAAATAATAGGAATCGAGGCATTTAGAGAATGCGATAATTTAACAACAATAGAGTTGCCAGAAAGCTTAAGAAGTATAGGAGCTGGCGCTTTTCAAGAATGTAGTAAATTAGACAATGTAACTATACCATCACAGATAACAAGGATAGAAGGAGCGACATTTTATATATGCAAAAATTTAACTACTATAAAATTACCAGAGAATCTGGGAACAATAGAAGGAGATGCATTTTCGAGTTGCAGTAGTTTAAAAAGTATATATATACCTAAAAATGTAAATAGTATAGCTAACAATTCCTTTACTAATTGTACAAAATTAACTAACATCGAAATAGCAGAGGAAAATACAAAATATAGTTATAATCAAGACAGTGGAATGCTGATGGATTTAGAAAATAATAATATATTATTTATTTCAAGTACACTATTAAATAATATTACAAGTTTTAGTATACCGGAAGGAATAACAAATTTTAACATGTTTATATCATCGTATTCAAATATAACAACATTAATAATACCTAAAAGTTTAGAGAAGATAGCAAATGCACAAATATTTCCAACTAGTCTATCAAATGAAGAAGTCGCAGAAGGAAATGATACTTTTATTGTGGAGAATAAATGCTTATATAATGCGGATAAAACAGAATTGATAATGTGTTTTACAAAAGAATCAGAAGTTAATATAGCAGATGAGACAACGAGAATAAAGGATTATGCATTTATGCAGGCAACCAATATAGAAAATGTGAATTTTGACGGAAATATAACGACAATAGGAAGTCAAGTATTCTGGTACAGTAATAAAAAACTAAAAAAAGTATATATAGGAGCAGGAGTAACTAATATAGATCCAATATTCAAGTATAACAATAATTATGGAACAGTGACAGTAGATGAAGCGAATCAAAACTATAGCAGTGAAAATAATGAAATATATAATAAAGATAAAACGGAGCTAATAGGAATATATCATGATATACAGGAAAGTTATACTGTAAGAAGTAGTGTAACAAAAATAGGAGATAGAGCATTTCATAATAAATATATGATGACAGAAGTAATATTGCCAGAGGGATTAAAAGAAATAGGTTCATCATTTTCATACTGTACAGGATTAACAGAAATATACATACCTAATACTGTAGAAAAAATAGCGACAGATGCATTTACCAATTCAACAAATATAATGCACATACGTATAGATAAAGCTCCAAACACAATAGAGGGAGCACCATGGGGAGCAATAAGCTGGGATAGAGCAGTAGAATGGCTTAGACCAGCAGAATAAATGAGTACAGTACTCATATAGCAGAAAAATTATAAAAATGCAAGAACACGATAATATAATAAGTAATTGCTTACTTCAAAGTTATACCAAGGTCGAAATATATCATAAAATGTCGAAAAGTTATGATTGATTTCGACCTATATTTGTGATATAAATATAAACATAATAATTAGGTCTAATGTGCAATTCAAATTATTACTTTATGAAATAGTTTAATAGTATCTATTTTTACTCAATAATGTAATTAGTTCAATATATTAAAATTGAAATCTTGATTAATTAAAATATTCTGCATACAAATATAAATTTTTATTATAATTTGTTAATATATCTTAATATTTCATCAGTTTTCAACCAAATAAAATCCAAATGATTAATTTAATATATTTAATTTAAACAAAATCTCAACCTAAATATTCAAGAGAAAAAAATATACAATGTACACAAGATTTAATTGTTAAATAAATTTTAGGAGGAATTGTGTATGGAACAAAACAAATCAAAAGAAATAAAGAAGGAAGAAATATTATCACCGATGATAGATGTAGTATTTCAAATGTTATTTGGAGAGGTAGGGAGTGAGAAAATAACGCAAGATTTTTTAAGTGCAATATTAAAAGAAAAAATAGAAACAATAAGTTTAGAACAAAATATAGTATTACGAAGAGAGTTACCCAAAGGGAAAATGGGTATAGTAGATGTGTTAGCAAAAATAAATGACAATGAATTTTGCAATGTAGAAATGCAAATGGCAGACAAAAAGAATATGATAAAGAGAATGTTATATTACTGGGCAAGGCAGTATGCAAAAGAAATAGGCAAAAAAGAGGAGTATAAAGAGCTAAAAAGGACAATAGTAGTACTAATAGCAAATTTTGAATTTGATAAATTGAGAGAATTAGGAGTACATAGTAGATGGAAAATAATAGAGGAAGAAAGGCGAAAAATAGTATTGACAGAGGATTTAGAGTTTAATATAATTGAAGTACCAAAAATGTATAAGGAGAAACAAGCAAGAGACGAAAAGCTAATAGAATGGCTAAAATTCTTGGAAAATCCGGAAAGCAAAGAGGTGCAGGGGTATATGAAAAAAAATGAGAATATGAAAGAAGCAAGAGAAAAACTAGACAAAATGAGTAAGGATGAGAAAGTAAGAAGGATGGCAGAATTAAGACAAAAGGCACTAATGGATGAAAGAGAAGCTGAATATACAGGTTATAGTAATGGATTAGAAGATGGAATAAAGC
>CALXEU010000059.1 GCA_944387395.1 uncultured Clostridia bacterium
AAGAATACACAAAATATTGGGATAAATACGAAGTAAGCCAAGAAGAAATAAACCAAATGAATGCAGGATTATGGAATAAAGATAATACATACAATAACATAAGAAAAAGTATAACAGATGATAGATACAATCTAATGAAAGACATAAAAGGAGACGCTTTATATGAGGTAATAAATACATACTCATATTATGGCAAGAATACGGAAGGCAATTACGACTTGGGAATTGATTTAAGTTATTCATCAACACAATATGGAAAAACATTTTATAACGAAGATTTCGCTTTAATAGGAAACATCTCGCAACCTTTCTTGCTACGCGGTGGCCATTGGGGGAATGGTACCAGAGCTGGTGTCTGTGCATCTTATGGCCACGGCGGTAATGCCTACAGCCACGATGAGTTCCGTCCGGTGCTGGTTGTGCTATAGCCACTTTAACACATAAAGAAAATAAAAACTAAAAAAATTAAGAAAAATAGCAACGAACAGTTGCTATTTTTTATTTTCTAGTGTAAAATATTAAATGTAAATTATTGATAAAAGATGGAAAGGAATTTTAGTATGAAAAAAGCAATAACAATTATAGCAATAATACTATGTATATGTACTATTAGCACAGTATATGCAACAAACGAAATAGTAGAAAATGGTCAAGATGTTACAGGAAAAATAATAGAAATAAAAGAAAAAGAATTAAACACATTAGAAGAATACAAAGAAGCGTATGGCTCAGATGCATACGGACTAACAGCATTTATATTAAACAAGATAAGATTATATAGTATTCCTTTTGGATTTGTTGCAATAGTAATTGCAGCAATGTATCAATATATTTTAGGAATTAAAAAAATGGATGTAAGAGACAAGGGATTTGCATTAATGATTGCAAGTGTTACTTTAATAATAATATGTCAAGTATTACCACTTGTCTTTGCAATAGTTGTGAAAGGTTGGAGGAGTTAACAAATGAAAATTCTATTTGCTGTAAATAATGAAGAAATTTCAGGTGCAATTATAAAAAAATATCAAAATATGTATAAAGAAATAATCTCTTGGAAGAATGTTTATTATTTTAATGCAATAATTAAGGAATTGCAAAGAGACAAAAGCTATGATAGAATAATTATAGGAGAAGACTTAGAACCATATACAAACAATAATTATGAAGTAATAGATAATTTCCTATCAGATAAGCTAGATGCAATAAGTGATGAAGCAACAAATTCAGATGGAGAAAATATTCCTATAATAATAATTGCATCAGAAAGAAGAAACAAAGGAAACCCATTATTAGTTAAAATCTTTGGAATGGGAATTTATAATGTATTAATGGGAACAGACAGAAATTATGAAAATGTTTGTAAACTAATAAAAAAGCCTCGTACAAAAAAAGAAGCAAAGATATACTATGCAGTAGATGTAGACGATGTAAAATATGAATCTACAAGTCCTGAAAGTGTACCAGAAGAAGAAATGAATAACATTATAAAACACTACAAAAAACTAGGAAAAGACGAAGACAAATATGTAGAGAGTTTTAACGATATAGCAGAGCAATATACAGATATGCAATTAAAAATAATTGCAGCAAAACTACCACTAAATGTTAAAGCAGTATTAGAGGAAAGATCTCCTAAATATCAAGAAGTAATGATTGGAAGCGTAAAGAAACAAGTTCAAAATGCAAAACAAATAGAGGCACAACGTTTTTCTGCAACAACGAAAAAAGCTACAAAAGGAAACAGAATAGGTTTAATAGACGAACAACTAAATAAAGCAAAAATAACAAAGCCAGTTGTAATACCATCTAATGTAAACTTACAAAATGTTGAAAAGGTATATAAAGGACAATCAAGAACAAGTGAAAGTATTGCAGAAGATCCAAATATTGTTGATGAATCATCGACAAATAGTGATATTAAAATGCCCGAAATGAGTGAACCAGAGAGTGCAGAAGTAAAAAGAAGAGGTAGACCTAGAAAAAATCCTGAAACTACAGAGAATATGAATCAGCAAGAAACAGAACCAAAAAGAGGTAGAGGTAGACCTAGAAAAGATTCAAATGAAGTTATAGAAAATAATGAACCAGAAGAACAAATAGATATATTTAATCTAGGAAACACAGAAAAAGACCAAGAACCAATAGATTTATTTGATTTACCAAATGATAATCAAGAAAACGAAAATCCTGTTGACTTATTTTCACTATCAGATGAAGAAGAGAAAAAACAAGAAGAATCTGTTAATTTATTTGGACTTTCTGATGACGATACAAAACAAGAAGATTATGGGAATTTATATGGAACAACTACACAAAATACAATAAATGAACAAAGACCTACACAAGCAAATTACCAACAAGAACCACAAGTAAACTATAATAATTTCCCAAATGAACTTGAACCTGTTAATAGTATAAAACAAGTAGATTTGTCTAATTTATTAGTTGGAGATAAAAAAATAGTATCATTTGTTGGAACTTCAAAAAATGGAACATCGTTCTTAGTAAATAACTTAGCAACAATGTTATCACAAAAAGGAATAAATACAGCTATACTAGATTTAACAAGAAATAAAAATGCATATTATATATATAATCAAAACGATGATAATCTTAGAAACAAAGCATTTAATTGTATAGATAATCTAAGATCTGGATTTGCAGATGGAATACCAGTTAACAAAAATTTAACTGTATATACAACAGCTCCAGGAGATAATCCTAGTTTTGATGATTATGGAGCAATACTAGAGACACTTGTAAAAAATCATTCACTAATACTATTAGATTGCGATTTCGAAACAAACAAAAATTATTTCGACCAAGCGCAGGAAATTTATTTAGTACAAACATTTGATATATTAACAATTCAACCACTAACAGCATTTTTAAACATATTACAACATGAAGGAATATTAAAAGAAGAAAAAATAAGAGTTGTAATAAATAAAACCTTAAAATTAAGAAAATTAACAGAACAAATGATTATTGGAGGAATATCTTGTTATAATGATCCAGAAGCAACATATCAGAATCAATTATTTAATAAGGAATTTGTAAGACATGTATCAATACCATTTGAAGAACAGACATATGCTAAATATCTAGAAAGATTAGCAGATTGTGAAATTACACTAAACGGATACTCTAAATTATTCTTAGATGCATTAAAGAAATTATCAGATATGGTATATCCACTAATTGCAAACAATAATAATAATCGTTTTCAAACTCCAAAATATAATAATTATCAGAAAAATAATAACACAAATACAGGATTTAATTTAAACATAAACAATACATTAAATAAAATGAGAAAAAATTACTAAAACGAGGTGATAAATTTTGATAATAGCTATTATTATATTATTAGCAACAATTATAATTGCATTATTGGTATATAATATGTCTATTCACAAGAAAATAAATACATTTAAAAATATAGAAAGTCAAATAACAAGTCTTAATGTATTACAAGATTTTATGAATACCATTAGTGAGGTAACATCTGCAGAAGAAAAACTAAGAAAAATAAACGATATACTAATAGAAAAATATAATATAAAATATTCTACAATAGTAGTGTATAACGGAGCAGAATATGAAATAAAGGCTTCAAATGTTGCAGAAAAACACTGGTCTACATTAAGTTCATTACAATATGAACCAATATTTCAAGACAGTATAGAGACTGGAACACCAAAATATATTACGGTAAATAAAGAAGGAGAAAAACTACCTTATCAAAAAATGGAATTTGGAAGAGCAAAGTCAGCTTTGTTCTTTCCAATATATTCAGACAATGTATATTTAGGATATTGGATAATAGAAGGTGGAACACCTCATGAATTTGACAATATAGACACTACAATATTAGAAGTAGTAAAAAATAACATAGTATCAGTACTGAAAACTCTAGAAAATCAATCTATAGTAGAAAAAATAATTAGAGACGATGAATATTCAGAACTAAAAACATCAGAGTACTTATATACAGAGGGAAAGAAAATAATAGATAAATTTGACATTTCTACAGTATGCTTATTTAAGATTGTAAATTTAGTAAAAATAAATGAAAAAATAAGCAGAAAAACAGGAGATGCAACAATTAGACAAGTTTGTAGAACTATTAAAAACGAACTTGCTGATGAATATATTTTTGTAAGATATATGGGACCAAAATTTGCAATAGTATTTTCAGGAATAGATGAAAAGGCTGTAACAGAATATATGCAAACATTAAAGGAAAAGGTAGAAAATTTACAAGTACCAGTTGCACAAGACTACAAAGGTGAAGAAAAATTTGTATCACCTAAACTCAATATAGTTTTAGCTAAATATTATAAAGGAACACCACTTGTTGGAGTAACAAAAAAATTAGAAGAATATTTAGATAGTACAAACGATTACGAAAGTAATATAAATTATTTATAATAAATTTTAAATGAGCTTTATGCTCAAATGGAGGTTGCGTATGGTTACAGATGAAACAATGAGTTTTGATGTTGAAAAAGAAAAGAGTAATAGAACAAAGGAAGTAATAAAAGAAGTCTATTTAGCATTAACAGAAAAAGGATATAATCCTATTAATCAAATTGTAGGTTATATATTATCTGGGGATCCCACATATATAACGAGTCATAAGAATGCAAGAAATTTAATAAGACAAGTAGAAAGAGACGAACTCTTAGAAGAAATGGTAAAAACATATTTAGGATTGGAAAAATAAAAAATGAGAACACTTGGAATAGATTATGGAGATGCAAGAGTTGGACTAGCTATAACAGATCCTTTGGGATTTACAGCTCAAGGTTTAGAAACAGTTCACCATCAAGGAAATGACAAAATAGTATTAAAAAGAATAGAAGAATTAATGAAAGAATATGAAATAGATACTTTTGCAATTGGAATGCCAATAAACATGGATGGTACAAAAACAGAAAGAGCAGAAGTAACAGAAAAGTTTATTCATAAACTTAATTGTAAATTTAATAAAGTAAAAGTTGTTAGAATTGATGAAAGACTAACCACAGTGGAAGCTCATAAAACAATGAATTTCCTAAATGTAAATAAGCATAAAAAAAGAGATATTGTAGATACTATTTCTGCGGTATATATATTAGAATCTTATATGAAAATGAATAAATAAAAATGTTTTTATAATTGTAGAAATACAATATAAATAAAAAGATTGCAAAAAAGTTAATTAAAAGTTTGAAAGGAGAAAAAATATGGAAGAAGAAAGCAATATAATCCAATTAAAAGATGAGGAAGGAAACGATGTAAATTTTGAACTATTAGATGTAGTTGAACTAGATGACGAACAATATATAGTGTTATTACCAGCTGATGAACAAAGCGAAGAAGAACCAGGAGAAGTAGTAATACTAAAAGTTGAAAATCCAGATTCAGAAGACGAAGTAACATATATTGGAATAGAAGATGAAGATACATTAAATAAAGTATTCCAAATATTTAAAGACAAATTTAGCGATGAATTTGACTTCGTTGATTAGAAGGTAGGAGATACAAATGCAAAAATTTAGTACATGGATGATATTATCTTTAGCAGTAGTATTTTGGATTCTAAGGATAATAGCAACATATGCAACAGGTATGGGTTTTGACTTTATAATAAAACCAATAGACCTAACTACAGAAATAATATTACTATTTACAGCATTAGTATGTTTTGTACTAATCGCAAAAAGAAGTTTCTTAGGAATAGCTTTATATCTAGTATCATATTGGGGATACTTTGGTGTTACAATATGGCAAGCATTAAATCCAGTACAAGATTCTACAAGTGGTAATGTTGACTATATAAACCTTTTATTTGCTTTTTTTGGAGTAATATTACCAGTAGTAGCACTATTTGATTGGTTATTTGATAAAAATAAACAAGCACATCCGGTAGATAAAAAGACTGATTGGTTTTATAAAAACGAACAATATGATATTAAAAAAGATGAAAGAGCAGACACTAATAACTACAAAACTCTATAAAAATGCAAATTTAAGGATAAAATCCATTAATTTGTTATTTCAAAAATGTGGTATGGATTTTTCCAAGCACATTTTTTGATAATAAATTTACTTTTTATTAGAAGAATAGGAGAAAAAATGATTAATACAAAATTAACAAGAAAAGCAATGATTATAGCATATAAAGCACATTTTAACCAATTCGATAAAGCAGGTGTTCCATATATTTATCACCCAATACATGTAGCAGAACAAATGGAGACAGAAACAGAATGTATTGTAGCACTTTTACATGATGTAGTTGAGGACACGAATATTACATTTGAAGAGTTAGAAAAAGAATTTCCATATGAAATAATTAAAACATTAAAATTATTAACTCATGATAAAAGCGTTGATTATATGCAATATATAGAAGAAATAAAAAAAGATCCTATTGCTAGAAAAGTAAAGATTGTAGACATTATACATAATTCGGATGAAACAAGATTAGATAAAATTACTGAAAAAGATATATTAAGAAGAAATAAGTATAAAAAGGCATTAGAAATTTTAAAAGGAGAATAAGGTTAAAAAATAATTACAATTTTATAGCTTGTCAATTTTCATTTGAAATTTAATTCTTTTCCAACTAAATTAATGAATTAAGAAAGGGATGCAAACAAATAAATATGAGAATAGGAATAGATATAGATGGAGTTTTAACAGACATAGAACAATGGCAATTAGATTATGGAAGTAAATTCTTTTATGAAAAATATGGAAAGGAAATAGTTAATTATAAAGGATATGAAACAAATGATATTTTTTGTGTAGAAAAAAATTATGATGACGAATTTTGGTATACACATTTTAGAGACTATTCGAAGAATGCTGAAGTAAGAAAATTTGCAAGTGAGATAATACATAAATTGCATAATGAAGGAAATGAAATATATATTATAACTGCAAGATCAGGCTTTTCACTTAATGATAGAGAAACAATTAGTAATGAAGAAAGTAATAATATGGTTTTAACATGGCTTAGAAATAACAATATATATTACGATAAAATCATATTTAGTCCAGAAGAAAAATTAGAAATTTGTAAAGCAGAAAAAATAGATATTATGATAGATGATAGACAAGATAATGTAGAACATATATCAAAAGAAATTCCTGTAATTTGTTTTCATGCTAACTATAATGAAAATTGCAAAGGAGAGAATATTTATAGGTGTTATAGTTGGTATGATATTTATAGTAAAATTAAAAAAATACAAAAGGAGAAAAATATATGAAAAAAGGAATTAAAATTTTATTAATTATATTAGAAATAATAATTGTTTTAGGAATTATATTTTTTGCAGTAGACTATTATAGAGTAAATAACAATGAAAAACCAATATTTTGTATAAAAAGTCCTGGTGGAACAATTAGAGATGGAGGAACGACTGAGTACTTTGGAATAGGATATAAAGTTATAGATTTTAATACAATAGAAGGATTTGATGATATTAAAATTGGTACTTGGTTTATGAGCTATAATGACTTTAACGAAGAAATAGAAGAATATAATAAACAAGCAGTTATTGAGGCAGTAGTTGTAGAGGTTAATAACAATGGTTTATTAGTTATGGGAAAAGACAATACAACTGAATTATATAGCATTGGTTTTACAGACGAAGGAAATATAGGATTTAAACAAGGACAAGAAGTGTCAATTTATTTTGATGGAATTGTAATGACATCATATCCAATGCAATTAGGAAATATCGATAAAATTGAGATTATAAAAGATAAAAGTGAAATAGAAATACCTAATAATGTATTAAGATACTGTTACAATAAAAAAGAAAATGTAACTGTTACAATAAACGAAGTAACAAGTACAAGTATTTCTCTTAATGTTAAAGATACAAATGAAATACCATATGAATATTCTAAAAGTTATACAATATACAAAAAAGTAAAAAATGAAAATTATACAGGTATTGGCTATCAAATAGGAGAAAATACAGGAAATTCCACAGCTGGTTTTACTGGAACAGGGTCAGAATATATATGGAAAGAATTAGATAAAAATTCAAATGTTATAATTGAAAACACGATAGAGCCATTAACATACTTTTTACCAAGTATGACAGATGAAACAGAAAATTTTACTTATAACAGTTGGAAATTTGATTGGACAGAACTATATGGAGAACTAACTGAGCGGAGATTATGAATTTATTTATTCTGCTAAAAATGAGTTTTATATAAAAATAGATTTTAGAATCAGTGAAACAGGAGAAATATCATATAGTGATGCTATATTATATTAAATTATTTATAAAAGATTAGATAAAAAACAGAATAAAAAAATAAATTTAAGTAATAATTTTATTATATATTAATAAAGAAAGAGGAAAAAGTATGATTATTGATGACTTAAATTTATTTTTATCAAATTTGAATGTGTTTTACAGAAAATTACAAAATTATCATTGGAATGTAAAAGGGGAAGACTTTTTTAATGCACATGTAAAGTTAGAAGAATTATATAATGATGTTAATGAACAGATTGATGAAATAGCAGAACATATATTAATTTTAAATGGGAATCCTTTAGGAACTATGAAAGATTATCTAGAAAAAACACAAATAAAAGAAGCAAATAACGAAAAAATATTCTCTAAAGAAATTTTTGAAAATATACTAAATGATTATAATATATTATTAGAAAACGCTAAAAAAGTAAAAGAGAGTGCAGATAATGAAAAAAAATATGCAACATCAGCATTAATGGATGAGTATTTATTAGAATTTAGCAAAGTAATTTGGATGATAAATCAAATGTTAACTAAATAATAAATTCTAAAATAAAACAAATGATAAAAAAATCATTTGTTTTATTTTAAATTACACAGAATATTCACAAAAGTATGATATAATAGCAAATCCATATAAACATAAATATATTAAATGTAAATAATTATTTTAAAAAATTTTAGACATAATTTTCTTTTAAAACATGGAAAATAATTCCAATCAATTTATGTTCTACACCTGCTAAAGCAACACAATGATTTTTACCTTGCAAAGGCTTTTTAACATAGTAATCATGCATTATCGGGTCATTATTTGATGCAATGAATGTAGATTGGTAGATAGAATGTCTTAAATATGGAGAACCTCTTTTTGAAGTTTTTTCATCAGTAGATTTTTTGTTACACGATTGATTTTCAAAGGGGTCGATACCAGAAAAAGCTGTTAGTTTATTTAGAGAACTAAAATTATTAATATATCAAATTTCAGCTAAAATAACAGGTGCTATTGTTTTTCAAACACCAGGAATACTTTCTAAATGATTATCAATTTTAGAATAAATTTCTTTGATTTTTAAATTTAATTCATTAACTTGATTTCCAAAAAAGATAATTTGATTTACAAGTTGTTTAATCTCGAAAGAGCAAGAATTACCATTAAATTTAACATTAAAAGAATTTTTAGTTAAATTTTTTACTTTACGAACAGTATCTGTTCTATGTCTACCTTTAGAAGTTTTTTTAGAAGGTTAGCAAGTTTTTTTAGTATTGAAATTTACATTCTAACTTGGAGTTGGACAATTAAGTAAAACTTGTTTTGAAGATTCACAGAATGTAGCAGAAAAAACATCTGAATATTTTGGTAAAACTTTGTTAAGGATGCCTTTGATTTGAATTTTTGCCTTAGAAATATTATCAACAAGATTACTCCTATATCTAGTTGAATTTTTTAAGGTAGCAGATTATCATTAGTTAAAGAAGTTTGTTGAACACCGTTAAAGATTAGAAAATTTGCGATAATAATAGAATCTATAACATCGTTTTTTTTGCTTACGATTAGAGTATGCAACTATAAACGATTTTTTTGATAAGGATTAAAAACTTAAACGTTAAACCTCTTATCAGTAAGTTCAGAAAATAAAGAAAACCAATAGGTTTCAGTTGCTTTCATAGTACAATAAATTTGAGTTGATTATAATCACTAATAGAATCAATTAATTTTTGTAGCTCTTCATTAGAGTTGGTAAATTTGATGGTTTTTGACTTAACATTATTATACTAGGAGGAGATAAATTTAGGAAATGGTATGGATTTGAAAATTATGTGGAATGGTGTGCTTGCGTTGTTAGTTGGTGCGCAAATGAATGTGATTACATAGATAAAGGAATTATTCCTAAATTTTCAGTATGCACAGACTGGATAAATTGGTTTAAAGAAAGGAATCAATGGAATAATAGAGGAGAAAATTATTAACTAATTGTTGACGATATAATATTTTTTGACTGGTATGATGAGAATGGAGAACAAGATGGAAACTGTGATTATGTAGGAATTATATAAAGAGTAGACTTAAATAATAATATGATTTATCCTATAGAAGGAAAAACATCTAATAAATGTGTTAAAAAAATTTATGCAATAGATAATGAACAAATGTTTGAATTTAGAACGCAAAAATATACTTAATCCTTATTTAAAAAATATAAGTAAAATTAATTATATTTTGAAACTTTTTAATTCATTAATATGTCTTATAATTGTATCAAGTTTGCAAATTCGATATTTAAATAGGAGGACAAAATATAATGGGAGAATTAGTAGAAAAAGCTAAGCTGGGTGATAAAGGAGCATTTACAGAACTTATATTACTAATAAAATCAGATTTATATAAAATTGCAAAGGCTAGACTAAAGGATGATGAGGATGTTTATGATGTAATACAAGAAACAATGTTAATTGCATATTGTTCAATAAAAAAATTAAAGCAGATTGATAGTTTTAAACATTGGATAATTAAAATTTTAATAAATAGAAGTAATAGTTTATATAAAAAGAGGAAAAGAAATAAAATATTGTCATTTGATAATATTGAGAATTACAATTTAGAAACTAAATCTAATTTTGACGATATTGAAACATTATTAGATTTTAATTATATTTGTAAAAATTTAAAGTATGAAGATAGGATAATAATCTTGTTGTATTACGCAGAAAAATTTACAGATAAAGAAATCGGTCAAATTTTAAACTTGAAAGAAAATACTGTAAAAACAAAAAGAACTAGAATAAAGAAAAACATAAAAAATATGTTAAAAGGGGGAGAGAAAATTTATGGATGAACTTGATAAAAAATTATTTCATGATTTAAGTATTGAAACAGATATTTCCAAAAAGCTTGATACTATAATAGAAAATGGACTTGAAAAAAAGATAAAAAAATACTCATATTTGAGAATTACTGCTACTATATGTTCACTTTTAGCCATTACATCAGGAATAGTTTATGCCGGATCAAATATATATGAAAAAATTTGGAAAGAACCACAAAGAATTGTTGGAGGCAATTCAGAAGAAAGTATAGGCCAAAATATGATAAATGCAGAAGAAGATACATTAACAGAAAATGAGGCAAGAATAAAAGCAGAAGAAATATTGAAAAAATTTGGATTTATTAATGAAAATATTAAAACAATTGAATTGCAGGATAATCCTGAGAATTTTGAATTAACATGGATTATATCTACTGAAAATAACATTTTAATAAGCTTTAATGCTAATGATCCAACAAACTTTAGCATATCTAATAGAAATATCATCAATGAAGATATAGAACAATATAGGTCAACAGAAATAGAAGCTAAAGAAACTTGTAAAAAATTTTGTGAAAAATACGGATATGATCCAGATGATTATAATTGTATAAAAATAAGCTCGAATTTAAATTCTGAAAAAGAATCATATATATGGTATGTTGAATTTTTTAAAGAGTATGATGGAATTATAAATCCATATGAATCTATAAGTATTGGATTTATTCCGGATATTAATAAAATTTATTATTTTACTGTTACAAACAAAAATTTTGACGACAATCCTCTGGTAATTACAGAAGAGCAAGCTATAGATATATCATTAAAACAAGAACAAGAAATTAATACTAAGTATGAAATAAAAAATATAAATTCAAAATTAGGAATTATTTCTATGAATGGTATAGCCTATTTAAGAACTAATGAATATGAACAATTACATGAACAAACATCAGGTAATTATCCTTATGAAGAGTATATTAACTACAGAACAAATGATTGTGTTAGAAAAGCTTGGATTGTAACGATTAAGTATGATATTCCAGATTCTGTTGATAAATCAGATTCATCATCTTATAATAGAAACGATGAACAATTTAGTTATTATATAGATGCTACGACTGGAGAAGTAATAGGAGGAAGTAGTCTTTAAAATATAAACAAAAAATACATCAATCTTCTAAAGAC
>CALXEU010000060.1 GCA_944387395.1 uncultured Clostridia bacterium
CGTAATATCTCCCTGTATTCATCCCTTTAATTTCAGAAGAACACAACTCGAAAAAATCTCTGCACAACTTGCCATCATGACCATAAACATGGTCAAAGCAAAAGCCTACTTCAGCTACATTAGCTGAAATCACTTTACTAAACCCCAGTAATGTGCCAGTCTCTTTGTGCTTTATTCCAACTGAATCCATCGCAAACTTATACAGCTCAAAATCTAATGATGGAGCTAAATAAACTTTTTCAATTGGAATGCCCTCAAATTTGAGAGCCCCTTTGTATTGTTCTTGTAAAAAGCCCATTAACTCATCTCTGACTTTTTTTCGTGCAGATTTTGAGCAAATGGCTATTTTATGTTCCTCTTTGGTCATTTCTATTACAGAAAAAATGACTCCTGTTTGTGAGTCTTGGAAATGCATGCCGTTTTCATTTACTCCCATCCGAAATTTTTTTAAATCAAACATCTTTTTTCCTCCTGTTTTTGTTTTTGATGAATGAAACTTCAAAATGTTACTTTATTATTTTATCATATTTTTACATAATATGCAAATCTTCACTCTGCTTTTGAAAGTTCAATTATTAAATCCATATTATCATCTTTTGCCATTTTGTTTTTTCTAATAGCTCCACATTTCTTACATTTAAATATTATAACATAACCTTTTTTGCCATTTATTTCTAACCCAATTGGTTCTAAATCGCCATGGCATTGTTCTGCCCTATCACCTGGATTTATATCTACATGTTTAGAATGTAAACAATATGGGCAATGATTTCTACACGAATACCCAAGTTTTGGCACTTTTTTCCCACAATTATCACATATAAATTCTTCATCAATTTCTGTAAATTTAGATTTTTCCATATATAATCTCATTCCTTCTTAACTATATTTAATATATTATTACATATTAACATTATAGAGTCAATATTGTATATACTAAATTCGTAAACATACAAATTACAACTCCACAAACAGTTGGGATTAGAAATGCAATTGTTGTCCATTTTAAACTTCCTGTCTCTTTTTTTATCGTAAGCAATGTTGTAGTACATGGAAAATGCAAAATTGTAAAAATCATAACATTAATTGCTGTTAATATATTCCAACCATTAGCTTTTAAAATTTCTCCAATTGCCAAAACATCATCAATTCGTGATAATGTATTTGCTTTTAAATAGCACATTAAAATAATTGGTAATACAATTTCATTTGCTGGCATACCTAAAATAAAAGCTGTTAATATATATCCGTCTAATCCCATTAGTCTTGCAAATGGGTCAAAAAATGTTGCAATTATTGTAAGTAAGCTCTCCCCTTGTATTCCAATATTTGCCAAAAGCCATATTACTATTCCAGCAGGTAATGCTACCTTTATTGCTCTTAATAAAACATATACTGTTCTATCAAATATTGAACGTACTATTATTTTGCCTATCTGTGGTTTTCTATATGGTGGTAATTCTAATACAAAAGATGATGGTATTCCTTTTAATATGGTTTTTGATAGTATTTTTGATATTATTAAGGTTAATATTATTCCAAATATTATAACTCCTATAACCGCAATAGTTGCTAAAATAGACGAGAATTTCCCATAAGTTCCTGCAATAAATATTGTTGCAATAGTTATTAGAAAAGGAAATCTACCATTACATGGAACTAGATTATTTGTTATTATTGCAATTAATCTTTCTCTTGGTGAATCTATTATTCTACAGCCTGTTACTCCACAGCTATTGCAACCAAATCCCATGCACATGGTTGTGACAATATGGTATATTTAAAATATGTAGATAAAAGTCGAAACAATAACATTGTTAGTGTTAAATTTGATGTTTATTTTAGTTTATAAAAATAAAATTTTTATAATTATTGTTTATTGTTTATAATATAAGAGGTTTTCATCAGAAAACCTCTATACCTATTGAATTTCTTTAAAAACTCTCACTTAATTCATTTGATGGAATAAATGTGATTGGTCCTTGCTGATAATTCTTTTCACACAATTCCAAAACTTTCTTAAAGAATTCTTCAGAAGATAACATTTTGGAAACAGAAACAGCCAGAATTCCTGGTAATCTAAGTCCATTCCACTCAAAAGTAATTGTTGCTTCTTCTTCTTTCTTTACCTGTGATACGGCAAACTCATAATTTTCATTACCTTGTCGTATATCTGTTGCACAGTCATTCCATTGAGTCCAGTTTGCCCAAATAAGTAATCCAATTTGTCCTTTTTCCTGAGCTTCTTTTAAAGAATCCCGAAGTAGTTTCTCCGTCATAAATGAATCCTCCTTTTATTTTATAGGTTATATATATTGCATTTGCAATACACTTTAAAATGTATTTTATCATATTTCTGTATAAAAATCAATTTTTGAATTTTTAATTGACAAAATGGTAATAATGTGTTATTATTTAACCTAAGTTTGACAGTAAAAAAATGGAAATACACACATTCGACTTAGTAATTTCAACTGAGTTAGATGTATAAATTGTTTCCGTAAATTGTTGTATTGTAATTTATTTCTTTGTTGTTACTAAAATTTCCTTGTGAAGTAGAACTATATAGTGATAGTGCATATTTAGTAAATGGTTTTAAACAAGGATGGATATATAATTGG
>CALXEU010000061.1 GCA_944387395.1 uncultured Clostridia bacterium
TATCTCCATGACTCTGCATTTGGTACTATTTTTACTGTTTTTGTTGTTACGTTATTATCGGCTATTGTATTGTTATTTGTTTCTGCCATACTTGCTTCGAATTTTGCACTCCATATTCCTGTTAGTCGTTCTCCTCCAAATGTAAATGCTGGGTGTACTATCTTTGGCGTTGCTTCTCCTACTACTGCATCATCTGTATTGTAATCGGTTGGGTATGTATTTCCATCTTTATCTTGATTTGTTATTCCTACTAAAAATGTTACATTTGTTATGTTTTGTGTTGTCCCTTCTCCTGCACTTGCTGAGCCTACTTGTGTTTTGTATTGGTTTATACTGTATGCATATCTTGGTATCCATACAAACATACTTCCTAAATCTGCATCTGCTACCTGGGTTCCTACTGTTGCATTTTCTCCTTCTTTGTATTTTCCGTCTGATAACATTACATTGGCCCATTCTTTATTATTGTAATCATACCATTCTGCATCATCTTCACTACATATTACCCAATTTGTTCCGTTGTACTTTATTGGTATCATTCCGTCTGATAATTTTGGTTTATTTACTTCTTGAGTTTCATTAAATTGATCTTTTTGACTATCTACTAGTGAATCTATTTCTCCTGCTATATAATCAAAGTAATTTTGTTCGTTTTTTGTAGCTTCTTCTGTTTTTAGTGCTGCCTCTTGGGCTCTTTTTATTAATCCATTTTCTCCTAACACTAAATTAATACTTACTCCTGCAAGTATTAGCAAAATAACTATTGTTACCACAAGGGCTATTAAAGTTATTCCGCTTGTTTTGTTTTCTCTAGTTTCTTTCATTTTATTTTCTCTCCTTTGCGTTTATTTTTACTTCTTTATTTTAGCATAACAAATTTTTATTTGCAATGATTTTTTTATTAAATTATTTCTATATTTATTATTTGATAATTGTGTCAGATACTAAAACTATATATTTATTTTTATTTTTTCAAGTCAATTATATATAAACAAGAAAAAAGTGATTTTACTTTTTCTGTAAAACCACCTTTTTCTTATCTTAAAGGAATTTATTTATGTTCAATTTATCTAATTATATAGCTTCTTGATTATTGTTTTGCTCTGTTTCTTGAGCATTTTCTTCGTTCGAATTTTCTTCTTGGTTAACAACTTCTAAGCTTCCTATTGAAACTTCGTATGCAACCTTGTTTTCAATTCTACCATCTTCATATTTCTTTTCATATTGTCTAGATTGTACTCTACCAACAATCTTAACTTCAGTTCCAACTTCCATGTTTTCGCAAAATCTTGCAGTTCTTCCCCAGGCTATGCATGGTATGTAATCTGATTTACTGTAAGCTCTATTTACAGCTAATAGTATATCTGCTATTTCTCTACCAAATGGTGTTTGTCTATAAACAGGTTTTTTGCAAATATAACCTATTAATGTAACTTCATTTGATATAAAATCTTTTCTTGCTTCTACTTCATTTTCTTGATCTTCTAGTAATGTTACATTTTTAGCAAATACTGTTAGTATTAATTTGTTTCTTCCTTCTGTATAACTATTGTATGATCTAAATTGTCCTTCTACAGTAATTTTTGTGTTTATAGGTAAATCTTCACCAACCATTAATCTTTCTGATATAGTAATTGGTATAATGTCTGCATTTCCACTTAAACGTGGCACACTTAAATCAAATATATAAAATTTCTCTCCATATATTTCATGACTAAACCTTTTTTCGCTTGTTACCTTTCCCACTAGAATTATGTGGTTGTTTTCTAAATAATTCGTATCCAACTTTAATTTCCTCCTCTTTATTTTTTAAAGCATTTGTATTTAGTATATTAATAACCTACAATACCTATTATACTACCATTTCTTGGATTTGTCTACATAAAAAGTTAAAATTTTGAAATTTTTTTATATTTTTTTACTAAAATTTGAAAATTTTACCTTGCATACAGCATTGATAAAGCAATTATTATCATAATATCATATACATCTGTATCAGATTTTACGCTAACTTTTATTTCTTGTGGTTCAATTTTTATACCATATATGCTTTCTATTGTGCTTTGAAGACAAACCAAAATCTGTTCATCTGTTACACTTGAAATTGTTATATCACTATTTGAGTTATATCCATAGCATATTACTTTATTTACCCTAAAATTATTTTTATCTACTTCTTTATTTAAATCTAGGTTATATATTACATTTTTTGAATTTCCTATTATTTTTTCTAGTATATCTATGTTTTTTATTTGCTGATCTATAACTATTGTATCTAATTTTATGTTTTTAATATTTTCTATGTTCTTTTCTTTTATATAGATTATTTCACAATTATTTACTAGTGATTTTGTAATTAAATTACTTAATCTTGACTCACTTTTTGAATCTGTGATAATTTCTATAAAAGGCATTTATTAATCTCCTTTAATTTATCGTATTTATATTTTCTTCATTAATTGTGAAATTTATACTATTTGATGTATTAAAACTATTTTGTGTGCTTTCAGGTTGCACACCTGTTTGCAAAGTTTGATTTGTATTTAGATTTTGATTAATCATTGCAAATGAAAATAATGTAACTACTGTTCCTATAGATATTAAATATGAACTTATTTTTTTTCTATCCAAAATAAAAAACATATAATTATGTTCCTCCTATTTTTTAGGCCTGCTTAATTATATGTTTTTTTTATTTTTTTATTACTCTTTCAAATAATTTTTTGATTTTATTTGCTTTCTTTTTTTGCTTTCTTCTCTGTTGCTTTTGGCATTTCAAGATCATTTGCTATTATATTTGCTTTTCCAATTACCATTATTAGACCAACAAATAATAGTATTATTCCAACTACTATAAGCATTACGCAAGTTGTTATATCATTTCCTGCTACACTTCCTTGTAGTCCTGTAAACAACATTGCTACACCGATTATTGCTAATAAAATCCAGAATACCCATACTGATGTTTTTACTTCTTCTTTTTTAGCCATGGTCAATTCCTCCTTCGTTTTTTCTTCAATAATTATATTTAATCAAATAAAAAAAGTCAAGATACAATTTATAAAAATTATTTAGATTTCTCTACATTTTATAACTAATCTTTTTGTTCCATATTCCTTACATGTTATTAGTGTCATTTCTCTTTTTCCATTTGTTAATTGGCTAGTACAAGAAACATCTGTTGGATCTACTGTAAATTTATCATATGCTTCATAAGTAATCTTTCTACCACTCATGTCTTCTAATATTGCTATATCTCCTATTTCCATTTGCGATAACTTTCCAAATAATTTTCCGCTTGCATAGTTATGTCCAACTATACAGTAATTTCCTATTTCATTTGGCCCATTACCCCAATATTTATTTAGTGATATTTTTAATAATTCCTCTGAGGTTTCTGAAAGCACTGGATAAGTTATATCTATAGATGGAATAGTTAATATTGAATCTGTTGTATATTTTTCTCCACTTTCTGTAGTATATGTATTTTGTTCTTCTTGATTTTTTTCAATTATTGTAGGCTCCATTATCTCGTCTTCGACCTCTTCTGCTTCTGTTTTGCTTAATGTAACTATTATTACATCATTAACTATGTTCTTTGTGGTATCATCTACTACATTATTATTAAGTGAATTATTTTTTTTCTCTTCTATATCTGCTAATATTTGCTTAGATACTGCTTCGCTTTCTGTTTTTACACTTTCTGCATATATGTAATACGAAAATAGTAAGCAAATCAGGAAGATTGATATACAGAATTTTATCTTATACATTTTCTTTTTTCTTTTTAGTTCTGGAGTTATATATAATTTTTCTGTAACAAGAATTTGATTCATTTTTTTCCTTTCTTTTATTTATTTTCTATATTTTAATTTAATTCATACATATATTTAGTAATGTTCTTAAATTGTTCTAAAGTCAAGTTTTCTGCTCTTACATTTTCATCTATGTTTAATTTATTAAATATTTCTCTTAAATTTTCTCTATTTTCAATTATTTTATTGTTTATTAGTGCATTTGCAAGTGTTTTTCTTCTTTGTGTAAACCCTGCTTTAATTATGTTGAATAATTTTTCTTCAAATTGCAAATTTTCTTGTATATCTTTTTTTAAAACTAATTTAATTACTTCTGATTCTACATTTGGTCTTGGTATAAATGATTCTTTTGGAACTAATACTTCTAAATATGCTTTGGAATAATATTCTACTCCATATGTTATACTTCCAGCAAGTCTTGTTCCTGTTTTAGCAGTTAGTCTTTCGGCTACTTCTTTTTGCACCATTACTACTATTTCGTCTATTATTTTGTATTGCTCCAACAATTTCATTATTATTGGAGTGCTTATATAATAAGGTAGATTTGCTACTATTTTTACTTTACTACCTTCTATTTTCTCTTTGTTTTCTATTAGTTCTTTTAAGTTTACTTTTAGTATATCTTCATTAATAATTTGCAAGTTTTCGTTTTCTTTAAATCTATCTTGCAAAATTGTTATCATTCTTTTATCTAATTCTACGGCTATTACATTATTTGATTTTTCTAGTAGTAAATTAGTAAGTACTCCAAGTCCTGGTCCTATTTCTATTACTAAGTCATTTGAATTTATGTTGGCTGTTTCAATAATTTTATTTATTATTTCATCATTTATAAGGAAATTTTGACCTAAGGCTTTGTCTGCCTTAATTTTATATTTTTCCATTATTTTTATTGTTTCATTATATGTATTCACAGATACCTTCCTATAATTTATATTTTTCTACAATTTTATTTTAACAAAATATTTCTGTTACTTCAATAGTATTCTTATTTTTTCTTACATATTTTTTCCTTTTGCTCATATAATAGTAATATGAAGTTTATATATAATTTTATTATTGGTATTTTTATAGGTGCTGGTGCTATTTTGCCAGGTATAAGTGCAGGTGTGTTCTGTGTTATTTTTGGAATTTATGAAAGACTACTAGATAGCATAACTAATATATTTAAGGACTTTAAGAAGAATTTTTTATTTTTGCTTCCTCTGGTTCTTGGCGCTTGCGTTGGAATTATTTTATTTGGAAATGTAATTAAGTTAGTTTTTAATAGATTTGAGAATGAAGCTAAATTTATTTTTATTGGTTTAATACTTGGTACTTTACCTAGCCTATTTTTACAGGCAGATGAATTAAATAGTATAAAAAAGAAAAAAGGAAGTAACTCTAAATTTAATCTTCATGTATTTAATTTAAAAGAATTTATTCCTATGCTTTTAGCTTTTTCTTTAGGAGTTCTTTTAATTATTATTGAAAACAATTTTAACTTAAACTTTGTCGCTTCTAGACTTTCTAATAATATTGTATACCTTCTTTTTTCCGGTATATTAATGTCTGCTGGAATTATTGTTCCAGGAATTAGTAACACTATTATTTTGATGTGTTTAGGTGTATATTCAACTTATATTTCGGCAGTTGCAAGCATTAATTTAATAGTTCTTGCTCCTCTTGCTATTGGCGTTTTATTAGGCTCAATCGTGTGGATTAAAATTATAAAAAGTCTATTTAAAAAGCACTATAAAGCTACATTTTATGCAATTATAGGTTTTACTACTGGCTCTATTTTTGTACTTTTACCAAGTTTTGAAAATGTACTTTCTATTATAGTTGGTATTATACTTTGTTTATTAACTATGTCTATTTCTTATAAACTTTCAAGATTAGAAAATAAACAACCATAGGCAACCTAAATAAATAAACTTAGGTCGCCTATGGTTTTGAATAATTTCAATCTTAAAATCCGATTTACAAGATTTGGTACATTCGAATTGTTACCGTTCCTCCTTCTGTAAAAGCTTCTATCTGGATAGGAACTTCCAGATTATTTGTAAATATTAGCGTCTTCAGGTATCTTGGATCTGATGAGTACGACACTGTTGCATCATATCCTTCTGCAACATAACTAGAAGGTAAGCTGTGATGATAGACTTTATCTATCTGCAGGTTAATGTTCAGTGCTGCATTATATAGAGCGGTGGATACTTGGCATACACCTCCACCATAACCGTCTACATATTTGCCTCCACTTATTACCGTAGCCAATTTGTAGCCACTTTCTTTATTGGCTTGGCCAACAACCGAATACCACTCAAACTGTTGCCCTGGCTGTAGCATATAACCATCTAATTTTGTACATGCTAGAGCCATGTTATAGTTCCGGTTTGCTCCACTTGTCGGATTGTTAATAATTGCATTGCAAAGCAGTCTTCGTCCTGTTTCTTCTTCAGGAAGCAGAACATAACGCTTTAACGCATATCCTTCCTTTCCTTCTGTAGTTATAACCTTATAGAAGTCTCCTTCCTCTCCGGTTATTACTACATTTTCTCCATTAGTTAGTTTTAACAACCTTTCTGCGCTTTTGGATGGCGCATTTCTTAATGATAAAAATTCCTGCACCAAAACGGTTCCTGTTTGTACTTTCTCAGGCGGATTATCTGCAAACGCAGTACCTCCCATCGTAAGCACAAACAAAATTGCAATCAAAACATAAAAAATTGAAATTTTCCGGTCCTTCATATCAGAGGACCTCCTTTCTATGGTTTATGTTGACATTTTAACAGTATTAGTCTATTTTGTCAATTATTATGTTTTTCTCTTCTTATAATCCATCCTTCTTTTACATCATAAGGTATTTGCATTTTTACTGTTTGTCCTAGCTTTCCTGGATTAATTGTAGGTATTTCCTCTCCTGTTTCTGTATCATATAATTTCTCTATTACAAATTTTTTTGGTTCTATCTCATTTGGGATTAATAACTCTAGTTTATCTCCAACACTTAATTTATTTCTTATTTCTATTAGTACATTACTTTGTGCTTCTTTTTCTTCTAGAATTTTTCCTCCAAATTCGTAATTAGGATTGTATTGTTTTCCTTCATATTCTTGGAAGTCTTTGTTGTTTCTATCATTGAAATAAAATGTTGTTAGTCCTCTTGTTTTTACTTTTTCTAGCTCACTTAAATATTTTGTATAATCATATTCATTTTGATTTGCAATATAGTCGTCAATTGCATTTCTGTATACACTTACAACACTAGCTAAATAATATTCTGTTTTTAATCTTCCTTCAATTTTTAGACTATCTACTCCCATTTCTATAATTTGTGGTATTTCTTTTATTAGGCATAAATCTTTTGAAGAAAGTATATATGTACCATGTTCATCTGTCTCAACCAGCATTAAATTCCCAGGGTTATTCTTTTCTTCTAAATACATATTATATGCCCATCTACAACTTTGTGAGCAATCTCCTAAGTTTGCACTTCTGCAAGATAAGTACTCACTTAGGAAGCATCTTCCAGAATATGCCCAACATAGTGCACCATGTATAAACATTTCTACTTCTAAATCTTCTGGCTTATTTTCCATTATTTCTTTTATTTGTTCTTTACTTGCTTCTCTTCCTAATATAACTCTTTTTGCTCCATTGTCATACCAAAATTTTGAAGCATGATAGCTTATAATATTTGCTTGTGTACTTACATGTATATCTATATTTGGAGCAACTTCTCTAATTTTTTGAATTACTCCTCCGTCTGAAGCTATTATAGCATCTACATGTACTTTATCTAGCATTTTTACTTGTTTTTCAATTTCTTCGTAATTACTATCCCAAGCATATATATTTATAGCTGCATATACTTTTTTTCCTATTGAATGTGCATATTTTATAGTTTTTTCTAAATCGTCATCATCTACATCCGCCCTACTTCTTAATGAAAGCGATGCTGTTCCACAATATACTGCGTCTGCTCCATACATAAAAGCTATTTTTGCTTTTTCAAATGATCCTGCTGGAGCTAATAATTCTGGTTTTTTCATTTTTTGTTCCTTTCTCTTATATCTTTTTATTAACATTTCTATTTTATCAAATTTTTTACATTAATTCAATTGTTTGTTTAAATTTGTTCTGTTTTTATGTAAATTTTATTGATTTCATTGACTTTGAGGCCATAATATAGTAAAATATAGTCCGATAGTTTATACATAAGATGGAAAATTTAAATTATTAAGAAGGGTTTTTTATGAGTTCTATTTCATGTAATAAAAAAAATAAGTATGAACAATTTGTTAAATTGTATAAATCTGATGTTACTGATAAAAATATTTTAGCTAATAAATTAAAAGTATCTGTTAAAACAATTAGTAAATATATTTCACGAGCTATTAAAGAAGGTCTTATTGCCAAACCTAAAAATTCTAAAAGTGATGAAAAAAGAGAAACCTACAATAAACTTGTTGAATTGTATAATTTAGGTTTTACTGACTTAAATTATCTTTCTCAACATTTAAAAATTGACCCTGCTACAG
Source organism: uncultured Clostridia bacterium (assembly GCA_944387395.1). Taxonomy (GTDB): domain Bacteria; phylum Bacillota; class Clostridia; order TANB77; family CAG-508; genus CAG-245. Next base: position 8,342 of record CALXEU010000061.1, read on the forward strand.
TTAAGAGCTATATTAGATTAGCTATTAAAGAAGGTAAAATCGTTGCTGATTTTATTCCTAAAAGAGAATACCCTTCAAAATATGATGAATTTTTAAAATTATATAACTCTGATGATATCACAGATAAAAATATACTTGCTAATAAATTACATGTATCTACTTCTACTATCTATAATTATATAAATAAAGCTATTAAGGCAGGGAAGATTAATGTATCAACCAAAGCCACTGAGGATTATATAATATCAACACCTATAGATTCACCAAGTGATTTATCTATTGATGGACAATCTAATGAGGAATTAAATAGTAAGCCTACTACTCCTTCAAGTGTAACGACTTCTCTAAATACTCATACTACTCCTGATTATGCATATTCTCAGGATACGGGTGAATTGTCTTCATCTAATTCTGACTTTAATTTATATGTAGCCAATACACGTATATCAACTGATGTTCCTAATAATTCTCATAAATCTATTACATTAATGCCACCTAAACTTTCTTTATCTGAAAAAGAGGCTATAAATAATGCATTAAAGAAATTATATCCTACACAAGCAGCTAAATATTTAAATATTCCTGTTAAAACAATTTATGATTATATAGATACATTACCCGATAAAAAAAGAATATCTTTAAAGACATCTATCTTAAAGAACAATTCTGTTTGGAAAGCTATTAGGTCTGCTCAAGAAAAAGCTAAGGAAGGAAATAGGTCAATAAGTGTTTCTCAAGCTTTAGATGAAATATATTTTTCATTAAAGGATTTTCAGCAAATTGATCTTGTTCATTTATATTTTTGGATTAGTAATTCTAAAGGTCAAGCTTATGCAATTGCAAATAAAATTGCAAATAGTCCTTTTTATTCTAGTGATATTAGAAAACAAGCTAACATGGAATTACCAATTCTAAAAGAAGAAGTTTTAGTCACAGGAATTCTTAAAGATATTCGAGAGCGTTTAGAAAAATATGGGGTTATGACTTCATATAACTATTTATCAGAGCATCATAATGTAACAATCAGTTTTCTTGTTAGTCTTTTAGGACGTGAGGAATTGGATAGATAAATATTAAATATCCAAACATAAAAATGAATTAATAAAAAAGAATACTAATATTTTCTAGAGTTTATACTCATCTGAAAATATTAGTATTTTTTTATTATGACTCTGCTAATAATTCATCAATATCACTTTTTATTGTTTCTTTTGGTAAAGCACCTGGTGAATACCACACTACATTTCCTTCTTTATCAATTAAAAAGGATGTTGGAAAAGCATAAATGTAATAAGAATTATATACATTTCCCTTTACGTCAAATAACATAGGAAAGCTAAGTGCTTTTTGCTCTATATATTTTAAAATTTCTTCCTTAGATACATCTGATGCATATTTGTTCTCATTACTTAATGGACTTGTTACGCCTAAAAATATAACATCTTTTTCATTTTTTCCATATTCGTTATAAAGCTCTTGCAAATCTTGTAATTCTGTTTGACAATATTTGCACCATGTAGTCCAGAAATTTAAGAATACTACTTTTCCCTTATAATCAGTTAACTGATGATTATTTCCATATTGGTCTTGTAGAGAAAAATTAATAGCTGGCATTCTACTATTTTCTTGCTCGGTTGTTTGACTATTATCAGTATTTGTTATTTCTTCTTGATTTGAATCTTCTTCTATCTCTTCTTGTTGCTCAGTATTTTCTTGCACATTTTGACTACTTATCTCATCTTGTTCCCTATTATTACTCAAACGATTCATATATGCATTCATTTTTTCGTACATACCTGTTAATGTTAGAACACCTATTAGAATTAGAATAATAGCAGAAATTTTTATTGTATATTTTAATATATTTTGATGTTTTTTTAAAAAGTTTAATAATTCTGTTGTAAAAATTCCTACTAACAAGAATGGAATTGCAAATCCAATGGTATAAACCATTACTAACAAATTTCCCTGTAAAACACTTTGACTACTAGATGCTAGCATAAGTACAGATGCTAAAGCAGGTCCAATACAAGGCGTCCATGCAAAACTAAAAGTAAATCCTAGTATAAAAGCAAGTATTGGTGTCATATTTTTTAGACTGTGTTTTGTTTTTAATTTATATTCTTTTTCTAAAAAAGGAAGTTTTAATACTCCTAATTGTATTAGCCCCATTAATATAATAAAAACTCCAGCAATATTTGTAAAAGTTTGTCTATATTCATTAAAAAATGTTCCTAAAGCAGAAAATGACATGCCTAAAATAAAGAAGGCAAATGAAATTCCTAAAACAAATAAAACTGTATTTGCAAAGACTTTTTTTCTTATATATTTTATATTTCCATTTTCGTCTACTTCTTTACCATTTCCAGCTAAATAACTAATATATACTGGTAATAGTGGTAGTACACAAGGAGATAAGAATGATAACATTCCTTCTAAAAAAACAAATAAATAGTTTAAGTTTTCCATCTTATTTTCACCTTTTCGTTATATATTCTTATTATTTAGAAAGTTTTTATGCATATATTATATAACTTATATATTTAATATACAATTTTTATTTTAATTATCTTTTTATAAATATACATTCTACTAAACTTTAAAGCAAAGAAGTCATTCTAAACTGTAACGGAAAAAAATATAAAAGATTTATTGATTAACATTTTTAATATTAACCAATAAATCTAAAAAAATTATTGTCTTATGGACTTACTATGCTGTTTTTAATTCTATTCTTAATTTATCGCTAATCATTGCTATAAATTCACTATTTGTTGGCTTACCTTTAGCTGCTGAAACTGTATACCCAAATATGCTTTCTACTACACTTGGTTCTCCTCTACCCCATGCAACTTCTATTGCATGACGAATTGCTCTTTCTACTCTAGATGGAGTAGTGTGATATTTTGCAGCAATGTCTGGATATAGTTGTTTTGTTATTTGATTTATTATATCTATATTATTTACTACCATTATTATTGCTTCTCTTAAATATTGGTATCCTTTTATATGAGCTGGAACTCCTACTTCATGTATTACATTTGTAACTAATGCCTCTAGCCCTTCTTCGCTTTTCTTTTCTGATTGTGGTATGTCTATATATTGTGCTTTTGTTTCCTTAAGTGTATAGTTATTTCTTGGCATTGCTGGTTGCACATAATACTTTATTTCTTTTATTCTCTTTACTAACACATTTATATCAAATGGTTTTACCACATAGTATTGAGCACCTAATGTTATTGCTTTTTGAGTAATCTTGTCCTGCCCTACTGCAGAAAGCATTATACATATTGGTGGATTTGATAAATTCATTTGGTTTATCTTTTCAAGTACTCCTAAACCATCTAAATGAGGCATTATTACATCTAGTAATACTACATCTGGCTTTAGTGCACTTATTATGCTAACTGCTTCTTCTCCATCTTTTGCCATTCCTATTACTTGAATGTTTTCGTCCTTATCTAAATAGTTTGATAATGTTGTTGCAAATTCATAATTGTCATCTGAAATTAAAACTGTAATTTTATCTTTCACTCTTTTGTTCCCCCTACATATATTTTACTGTAAATATTTTACATTTCGTATTATAATATTATTTCTGAACTATTTCAAGAGTTTTTAAGATTTTTTCCATTTTTTGCCACACATTTTTCTAACATTTATACATATTTTCGACATATTTCTTCTATATATTTTAAATTAAGAGTCTTTTGTATATTTTCTGACATACCTTGGTTCTTTAGTTTATTATATTCTTCTTCATTTAATTCTATTTTATATGTTATATCTTCATCATAATTTGTAGATATAATTACTATATTATTTTTATTACAATAATACTTAAATTTCTCATTATTTTCATAATCTATTTTTATTTTTAATTGGTATCCTGGCGTTTTTTCCACAATTTTTCCACTATTTATGCCATTAATTGCTGAATTAGAATATGCTCTTACAAGACCACCTGCACCTAGTAGTATCCCTCCAAAGTATCTAGTTACTATTATAAGTATATTTTGTAGATTATTTTTCTTAATTACATTTAAAATAGGTTCGCCTGCTGTTCCAGATGGTTCTCCATCATCACTACATTTTATAAAGCTGATTCCGTTTTCTAGGACACTGTATGCATAACAATTGTGCCTTGCATCATAATATTTTGCTTTTATATTTTTAATTATTTCTTCTGCAGATTGCTTACTTTCCACATAAAAGATATTTGTTATAAATCTAGATTTTTTCTCGCTTATTTCTGTTTGTACACTGTTTTCTATGGTTCTAAATCCATTCTCACTCATTAAAAAATTCCTTTCGTTTGGTTGGATTTTTATTTTAACAATTATATCCTGCAGTAAACCCTGTAGAATAAGCTATTTGTAGGTTAAATCCTCCTGTATATGCATCTACATCTATTATTTCACCAGCAAAATATAATCCTTTTATAAGTTTAGATTCCATTGTCTTTGAATTAATCTCTTTTACAGAAATTCCTCCTGCAGTTATTATTCCTTCATCAATTGGTCTAAATCCAGATATAATTATATTAAAGTTTTTTAATAATAATGAAAGTCTATTTCTTTCTTGCTTAGTTATTTCATTTACTTTTTTGTATGGATTAATATTAGATTTTTCAATAATAACAGGAATTAGTTTTTGTGGTAATAAGTTATCTAAACTATTTCTAAATTCTTTGTTTTTATTTTCATTAAAATCTCTTTGTATTCTTAAATCCATTTTTTCTTCATTTAATGCTGGTTTTAAGTCTATTCTTAATTCTATTTTATCGTTATTAAGAAGCTCATCTATGTTTTTATATCTTAACAAGTGTGCAGAACTGCTTAAAATTGTTGGTCCTGATACTCCAAAATGAGTAAACAACATTTCTCCAAAGTCTTCATATATAATTTTTTTATTTTCTAAGTTTATAAATTTTATTCCAACATTTCTTAAACTTAATCCCTGCAGGTTTTTACATGTTACTAGACTGTCTCCTTTTGTTGTTAATGGAACTAGAGATGGTCTTATTGTAGTTACAGTATGTCCTAATTCTTTTGCTAGTTTATATCCATCTCCTGTTGAGCCTGTAACTTTGTATGTACTTCCACCTGTTGCAAGAATAACTTTATCAACATTAAGACTTTTTAAAGCTCCTTTTTCATCTTCATAGCAAATGGCTTCAACTTTATTATCTTTAACTTCAATTTTCATAACTTTTGCATTAAATTTTAATTTAATTTGGCATTTTTTTATTTCATCTTCAAAGGCATTCAATACATCAAGTGATCTATCTGAAACTGGAAAGATTCTATTTCCTCTTTCTTCTTTTACTTTGACACCTTTTTTATTTAAGAAATCAATTATATCCTTGTTTGTATAATTATCAAATGCACTAAATAGGAACTTACCATTTCCAGGAATATTTACAATAAAATCTTTTATATCTAAGGAACTTGTAATATTGCATCTTCCTTTACCAGTTATAAGTAACTTCTTTCCCAATCTATTATTTTTTTCTAATAAATAAACATCATTTCCATTTTTCTTTGCAGTTATGGCTGCCATCATTCCAGCTGGTCCGCCACCAATTATTGCAACTTTCATATTTAAAATTGTTCCTTTCTTAACTCTAATCGGAATATAACATTCTGTATACTGCTCTTTCTACACCTAATTTTCCATATTCATATGTTAATGCACCTTGTTGAAATCCAACATATGGTTCTCTTATTGGTCCATCACATGAAAGCTCAATTGACGATCCTTGAGTAAATGCACCTGCTGCCATTATTACTTCGTCTGTATAACCTGGCATTGCCCATGGTTCTGGTAATGTATTTGAGTCTATTGGCGAGCCTGCTTGTATTCCTTGACAATATTTTATTAAATCGTTTTTGTTGCCAAATTCAATTGTCTGTACTATATCTACTCTTTCATCTTTGCTTTCTGGTTCTACTTTATAACATAAGTCTTGCATTACTTGTGCTGTTAATATTGCAGTTTTAACACTTGATTTTACTACACTTGGTGCAAAGAATAGTCCTTGTAATAAGCTTCTATTTATTCCTAGTGTTGGACCTACACCTTTTCCCTCTCCAGGAACAGTTAACCTTTGTGCAGCTAAATCAACTAGTTCTTTTTTTCCAGCTATATATGCACCATTTGGAGCTATTCCTCCACCTAGATTTTTTATTAACGAGCCTACTATTACATCTGCTCCAACTTCTAGTGGTTCTTTAGTTCCCACAAATTCGCAGTAGCAGTTGTCTATCATTATAATTACATCTTGGTCTATTTCTCTTATTTTCTTTATTACTTTTTCTACTTTTTCTATTGATATACTTTTTCTTAATGCATATCCTTTACTTCTTTGTATTTCTATTAGTTTTATTTTAGATTTTTTAAGTCTTTCTTGAATCTTTTCATAATCAAAATCGTTATCTTTTAAATCTATTTGTTCATATTTTATTCCAAATGATTTTAATGAACTTGCATTTTCTTCTATTCCAATTACTTCATCTAGTGTGTCATAAGGCTTACCATTTATACTAAGCATTACATCACCTGGACGTAAAAATGCAAATAGTGCAACAGTTAGCGCATGTGTTCCAGATATAAATTGGCTTCTTACTAAACTATCTTCTGCATGAAGAACTTGAGAAAATACCTTTTCTATTTTATCTCTTCCCATATCATCATATCCATATCCAGTTGTTGAACCAAAATCCGCTTCTGTTATGTTGTTGTCCTGAAATGCTTTTAATACTTTTTCGCTGTTAAATTCACATATTTCGTCTACTAATTTGAATTGTTCTTGAAGCTTTGCTTCTGCATTTTTTATAATTTCTCTTACTTCGTTTTTTCCTTCTAAATTTTCCATTACTTTCTCCTTTTTTGAATAATCTCTAAGCAATATTTTAGCACAAATACAAAAAAAGAACAATTACTTTTTTGTAACTGTTCTTCTTATAGATTATTTATTTGAATAATAATCTACTCCATAACTGTCGTTTATTTTATAATATTCACCTATAAATTGTGGCTTTACATCAGTCAGTTTATAAGTAGGTTCTTTTATTATTTCTCCTGTTTCTGAAACAACTCCCCACATATCATTAAGCTTTATTGCTCCAAATCCATATTTGTTAATGTTTAACGCCATGTCGTATTTATAATCTACTATTACATTACCTTCTTTGTCAACATAGCCCCATTTTCCGTCTTTTTCTGCTGCAAAGATTTTATTATTTGCAAATATTTCTGTTGCATTTTTTTTATTTCCATCATAGTCAAAGTAGCTAACATTGTTTTTACTTATTACTTCTATATAGTTTGTTTCTATATATATTCTTGCATCTGTTTGTGAAAGTATTTGTTGTAACTCTTTATTATATAGATTTGTTGTATTTGTACTAGAATTAATCGTTTGTATTATATTTGTACCGATTATCTTTTGGACAACATCTTGAGATATTTCTATCATTATATTATTGTTTGAATCTATTACTCCAGATTTTCCGTTTTTAGATACTATAAAGTATTTTCCAAATGCATATTCCATGTATGAATATTCATTATTTATAAGTACTTGTTTATTATTTCCTAATAGTCCGTAATTATTGTTTCTATCAATTGTAATATAATATTCTCCATCATTTATTGCATTTAAACTTTTATAGCTATCATCTGCCATTTTTGTTCCACCATTATCAAATACTAAAAGATTTCCGTCCTTTGTTGCATTTATATAACTTCCCATAAATGTTATCTGGTCATATTGTATTGGTAATATCATATTTCCTGCTAAATCATAAACTCCTTGGCTTCCATTTTTTTGCAACATTACAATATTGTTTGCCAAATCATATTCTAGCTTTTCATACTGATTTTCTATTACTGTTTGACCGTTTTTTATTAATCCTACTTGCCCATTTTTATATGTGATTAAGTAAAAATCTTCGCCGTTTTTTATTTCTGTTATTCTTTTTATATTAGTATAAATTGTGTCTAAAACTTGTTTTCCTTTGTAATTTATATAACCATATCTATATCCTGTATCTGTTTTTATATTTACAATATATCCAGCTTTGTCATAGTTTTCATTATAATATCCATCTGCAACTATTGAGTTATAATTTGGCTCTACTATTTCTTCTCCGTTTAAATCAATTAATCCGTATAAGCCATCTTTACTTACCTTTAATATTCCATCTTTGTATTCTAATGTTTCTATACTATCATAAATTGCATCTGTTATTTTCTGTCCATCTAAAGAAATTGTTCCGTATTTTCCATTCTCTTTATACATTAAAATTGCTGTTTGATACAAATTATTTATAGATGTATTATTGTTTGCTATTGCTTGTATTCCACTATATTTTGTTAGAATATTCTTTCCTTCTTCATTTAATACTTTTGAATTGTATTCCTTTGTTGATGAATTATAATCGTATAAACATACAAATACATCTTTTGATGGATTTGGTATTTGTATATAGTCGTATTCTGGCTCTATTATTACTTTTCCTGTTTTGTCTATTACTCCTATTTTATCCTCATCAGAAATTAAAAAGTAATTATATTCTGTTATTTCTTCTAATGTAATTTTCTTGTTTTTTAGAATATTTGTTAAATAAATTATTCCAGCTACAATAATTATTGACATTATAATTATTATCGGTAATTTGTTACTTTTTTTCTTTTTATTATGTTGTACTGTTTTTCTTATATCATCGGTTGGTATTTTTGAACTATTCATCTTTTTTCTATCCTTTCTAGTCAAAAATAATTATTTATATGTAACAAATTATATCTTTTTTCTATATTTATTGTCAAGAAATATTAATGAAAAGTTTTCTTTCATTGTATAATTTTTTATTTAGTTTATAGATACTTCGAAATAGAACTCAACTCCATTTTCTTTATTTTCTACACCATATTTGCTATTATAATTATTCATTATTGCTCTTACTATTGATAATCCAATTCCGCTTCCTCCGTCATCTCTATTTCTAGATTCATCGGCTTTATAGAATCTACCCCAAATTCTATCTATTTTTTCCTCTGATATTGGTTTTCCCGTATTAAATACAGAAATTCTAGCTTTATTATTTTCTTTTTTTATAGTAATTTCTATATACTTTTCTCCATTTACTTCTTTGGCGTTCTTTATGGCATTTGTAAAATAGTTTGTAATTACTTGATCTATATAAAATTCATCTGCATAAACAATTACTTTTTCTTCTTGATAAAATTTTACATCTTTTATTTGCTTTTCTTCTAACATTACATTACATTTTCTTATTGTTTCATTTATTAGTTCACATATATCAAAATTTTGGTCGTTAAATTCTCTTTTTCCATATTCCAGCTTCATTAATTCTAATAGTTGCTTTACTAGTTTATCCATACGAGTTGCTTCATCTGCAATTACTTCTGCGTAATATTTTTTGGATTCTTCATCAGCGTTTACATTTTCAACTAATCCCTCTGCATATCCTTGGATTAGAGCTATTGGTGTTTTTAGTTCGTGGGATACATCCGATATGAATTGTTTTCTCATTTCATCTATTTTTGATTTTTGTTCAATATCTTTTTCCAGTTCTTTGTTATTTTCTTTTAATTGCTTAATTGTTTTTTCTAGCTTGTCTGACATTATATTAATGCTATTTCCTAATTCATTTATTTCATCGTTATCATCTGTTAATCTATATTTATTACTAAAGTCTAGCTTAGACATTTTGTTGGCTATTATATTTAATTGCAAGATTTGATTTGTAAATCTTTTTGAAACTATAGATGCTGCAATTCCTGCTATTATTATGGCTATTACTCCTATTATTATTAATAAATTATTTGATATTCTTACACTTTCTTGAATTGCCTCTACTGGAAGTTGTATATATATTTTATATCCATTATCTAGTTTTCCTGAAAGTAATATGCTGTTTAACCCTCCAATTGAACGTCTTTCTATTACCATATTTTCCTCAGTATATATAATAAATTTTCTTTCCTTATTATTTATATTAAAATTACTAGATAAATCTTCGTTTTTATTTATTGTGTTAGTAAATGAATCATTACTCGAAAATACCAAAAAATCTTCAGCTGTTTGTATTAATATTTCAAAGCCATAACTTTCTGAGTCTTTTCTTAATTGTCTTTGTACATTTTGGTTCGTAAAGTCGGTAATTGCATTTAATTTTTCAAACTCGTTTTTTACATTATTTATTTTCATAATTGTGTAAAATGATTCGAGTACTATACTATTCATAATAATTAATAAGGCTATTATAAAAATAATAACCAAACTTAGTGTTGAAAATAACTTTACTCTGATAGATTTGAATTTTCCTTTATATCCTTCTTTTATTGCCATTTTTCTTTGTGAGATACCTTTCTTCTATTTTTATTTTATTTCGAATTTATATCCTATTCCTCTTATTGTTTCAATATATTTGCCTTTTTTTCCTAATTTGTGCCTTATTTTTTTTATGTGGCTATCTATTGTTCTAGAATCTCCATAATAATCGTAATTCCATACATTGTTTAGTATTTTATCTCTTGAAAGTGCTATTCCCTGGTTCTCTATTAAGTATGCTAGTAATTCATATTCTCTTAAACTTAAATCTATTGGGTTTCCATCAACTGTTACTGTTCTTCCTTGATTATCTATTTGTATTCCACCAAAATCCTTTACTTTTTTATTTTTGTTATCTGTTCTTTTTAGTATTGCTTCTACTCTTGCTACTAATATTTTAGGGCTAAATGGCTTTGATATGTATTCATCAACTCCTAGTTCAAATCCGAATAACTCATCTTGTTCTTCTCCTCTTGCTGTTAACATTATAATTGGAACTTGTGAGGTTTGTCTTATCTGTCTTAATACGGACCAACCATCTAGTTTTGGCATCATTACATCTAACAAGATTAATCTTATCTTGTTTTTATTTTCTTCAAAAATCTTTAATGCTTCTTCTCCATCAGCTGCTTCTAATGCTAAATATTCTTTTTGTTTTAAAAAGTCTTTTATTAGTTTTCTCATTCTTGATTCGTCATCTACTATTAGTATGTAATCATTTTCCATATTAAACATTCATTCCTCTCTTCACTTTCAATTTTTTGCTTAATTTTAATATATTATACAATTCAATTATGTCCTATTTATGTTCTCTGTATGTATTATTTAGTATTCCTCTTTATCTTCTTTATTATTCCATTCTGTAAATGGCATTGAACAACATGGATTTTTTAGTAGATTTTCTTCTATTATTTCGTTATTTCCTTTTATGTATTCTGCTATTTTTTCGTCTCTAAATCCTGCTTCTTCAGCACTGTCGTAGCTTTGTGAATAATATATAGTTTTTATATTTGCCCAGCATGCAGCAGATAAACACATTGGACAGCTTTTTGCTGTTGTCACTAGAATACAGTTTTCTAGTGACTTTGTATTTAAAAGTTTACATGCACTTCTTATTGCGTTTACCTCTGCATGTGCAGTTGGATCTTTAGATATTATTACTGTGTTTCTTTCAATTACTAGAATTACATATTTTCCGTTTTCTTTTTTGTAAATGATTCCTGCTCCAAATGGTCCTCCTATTCCATCTTTTACTCCTTCTATTGCATATTTTGAAGACATCTCATAAACAATATTTACACATTCTTCTAAATTTTCGTATTCGTTATCTTCTTGTTCGTAATTAAACATATTTTCTCATATTCCTTTCTTGAGGCATATTTTCCTTGCCTCCTTGATTTAATTTGCATTAATTATACTATATCTTTTCTATTTTTTCAATTAATTAGTCTTAACCCCCTATTAAAGCCGAAAAAATAGCAAAAATTCTTGCTATTTTTTCTACTTTTATAATTATTTACACATTTCTTCAAAAAAGGTTTTATAAGCAGGTTATTTTTAAAGTGCTAGTCCACAACCAAAACCGGGAGGAAACCTCCACCGTTGACGTAGTCGGCTTTACCATAAGTACTATCAGATGCAAAGACATCAGCTCCGGTAGCATACCACCAAGAGCCACCGCGTCGCAATAAAAGTTTCGAGATATTCCATATATACTGTTGTTCTTCATATTTAAGCAATTTGTAAATGCATTTCCTATTTATATATATCCATAACTCTTCATTTGGTACAATCTTTACTGTTTTTGTTGTTACATCGTTTTTGCTATTGTATTGTTATTGGTTTCTGCCATACTTGCTTCGAATTTTGCACCCCATATTCCTGTTAGTCTTTCTCCTCCAAATGTGAATGCTGGATGTACATTTATTTGTAAGACAACTATATTTCTGAACATATAACATCATAATCTCTTGTATCTATTATTTTGCATTTTATGTATTGTCCAATTAGTTTTATATTAGAGTTTTTAGTTATTTTAACAAAAGCAATTCCATCTATGTCTGGAACATCCATATAAGTTCTTCCGATATAATATTTCTTATCGTCGGAAATTTGTTCAATAAGTACTTCAACTTCTTTTCCTATTAATTCTTTTCTTTTTCCCTTAGATACTTCTTGTTGCAGTTTCATTATCTTATTATATCTTGATTTTTTTGTCATCGGATGTATTTGGTCTTTAAAATTAAATGCTGGAGTTCCTTCTTCTTTTGAATATGCAAATGCTCCTAATTTATCAAATATTGTTTGCTCTATGAAATTATATAATTCTTCAAAGTTTTCTTGTGTCTCTCCTGGAAAACCAACCATTACTGTTGTTCTAATTATAACTTCTGGAATTTCTTTTCTTAGCTTTTCTATTACCTTTTTTATATCCTCTCCTGTTGTTTTTCTATTCATTCTTTTTAATAACGAATTTGATATATGTTGAATAGGCATATCAAAATATTTGCAAATTTTTTCATTTTCTTTTACTGTTTGTATTAGCTCATCTGTTATACTCTCTGGATATGTATATAAAAATCTTATCCACTTTATCTCATTAATCTTGCATAGTTCCTGTAATAATTTAGCAAGCATTTTTTCTCCATAAATATCTATCCCATATTTTGAGGTATCTTGTGCAATTAAAATTATTTCTTTTCTGCCTGAATTTGCAAGCATTTTTGCTTCTTCTATTATAGATTCCATTGGTCTACTTACAAATCTTCCTCTTATATTTGGAATTGCACAATAAGTGCATCTATTATCACAGCCTTCTGCTATTCTTATATAAGCATAATTCTCACCAGTTGTTACAACTCTATCTAGAAAATCTAATTTTGTATTTTTAAACTCTTTTTTCTTATTTTCGATTTTATCATAAATTAAATTTAAAACTTTAGAAAATACTTTACCAGAATTTCCTTTTTCCTCTGCATAATCACTATATTTTAAAAATATATCCACTTCAGGAAGTGCCTTTTCTAATTCTTGTTTATATCTTTCCACTAGACAACCTGTTACAACTAGAATTTTGCATTTTCCAGTTTTCTTATACTCTGCCATTTCCAAAATAGTATTTATAGCTTCTTCTTTTGCAGATTCTATAAATCCACAAGTATTTACAACTATAACTTCCGCTTCTTTAGGATCTCCTACAATATTAAACTCATTATTCTTAAAAACACCTATCATCATTTCTGTATCAACTAAATTCTTACTACACCCTAAAGATACAAATCCTACATTCATTACTCCATTTCACTCCATTCTATTAAGTTACAATTTCTTTATTCTTCACCATTTACTATCTTTTGTAATTCTTCTAACTGTCTAACTAATTTGCTATAAGTACTTTTCGAAATTCTACTTGTGTCACCTTCTGTGTATTCTCTAATAATTTCTTTCATATCTACTAATTCATATCTATTTTCTGAACTCTTTCCATTATCTAACATGTAAATAGGAGTGTAACTTACCTTTTGTAAAACCGCCTTATTATCATTTGACTTCATTGCTATTGATATGTTTAATATTATTTCTACATCCGAATTCTCATTCTGTAATGTAGATATATAGTTTCCTAAAGAATATGCAACTAAAACATTCTTTCCTGTACTATCTTGCACTATCTTCATTGGTTGTACAACTGAAGGATGAGAGCCCAATATCATATCTATTCCATTTTCAACTAGAAATCCTGTAATTTGGTTTTGTTCATCCGAAACCTCAGAACTATTTACATCTCCCCAATGCATAATTGCAATTATATAATTAGAATTTTGCTTTGCATATTCTAAATCCTTAAGAGCAAGTTCTTCTGAATAAATATTTACAACACTTTTTTCTTCATCTGTAAAACTCGATTCACCATTTAGTCCGTATGTATATGCTAGAAAAGCAATTTTTATACCTTCTACTTCTTTTATTATTCCAGTAAAATCATTTGTTTCGTTTTGACTATTTTCTTCTGGTATTAATTTATTCTTTCTTATTCCAACTGCTTCTATTCCTTGTTCATTTGTAGATTCAATTGTTTCTTTAACTCCGTCTATACCATAGTCTAGCACATGATTATGTGCAAGCGAAACTAAATCTATTCCGGACTCTTTTACTGCCTGCAATAATTCTATTGGTGCATTATATAATTCATTATCTGAATACCCGTCAATTGTAAAATTAGTTTCTAGTGTTCCTATTGCAAGGTCACTGTTTTGCACATATTGTTTTATATTAGAAAACATATGCGTAAAATTATATGTACCATCATCTGTTCTAGCGTCATTAATCATATTCATCTGGCATAGTATATCTCCAACAACTGATAAGTCAACATTATATACTCTTTGCAAATCTCCACTTGGCGTAGAAGCATCAATCAAACTTTGATCCATTGCACTAAATATTTCTTGTGTTTCTTTATCTAGTTTTTTTGCCTGTTCTATTATTTGTTTTGTTTCTAGATAACTACGTAATTTTAATCCTCCTATTAACACTATGATAATTGCAATTAATATAGAGCTAATAATTAAAAAGTTCTTATTAGTTAATGTTTGCACAATTATATTTTTTCTTCTTGTGTTTCTTCTATGTCTCATTTACATTTCTCCTATTCTATATTTGCGTTTTCTATTCCAACTATATCTTGTATTTGCTCTAATATGTCCAGTGTAACAAGTAATCCTCCTGCTGGAGAAATTTTGTCATTATTTATTACTTCTACTTGCATATTATTTGTATCTCCTGTAAAGAATTTAAGTAGCCCTCTTAATTTTTCTTTTTGGTCATTTGTTAAAGTTGTTATATTTATATTTAAACATTTTCTTTTTTCATCCTCAACACTACTTATTTTACTTGCAATTATTGATGGAGCATCGTCTTCTCTTATGCTTAATCTTCCTTCTATTTTTACTATATTTTCATCAATTAACTCGCTTGTACAATTTAAATAGCAGTTTTCAAATACAATCACTTCACAGCTTCCAAATAAATCTTCGATTGTTACAAATGCCATTATTTTGTTACTTTTTGTATATTTTTTCTTTATTCCAGATATTATACCCACTATTCTTACGCTTTGCCCATCTTTTAAGTTTCCTAGACTTGCCTTTTTCTCTGCATATTCTGGGTCGTCCTCAGCCATAGATGCTATGTCATTTGCTTGTTTCATAATAAGTGTGTTAATATTTGATTGTCTCGAAATTAGTTCTCTATATTTTTCAAGAGGATGTCCTGAAATATAAATTCCCAACATTTCTTTTTCCATCGATAGTAATTCTTGTTCTGTATACTCTTTTAAAGTAGTATAATTATATTTTAGCTTTTCCATATCATTTTGACTTTCTTGCATTCCAAAGTCAAACATTGAAACTTGCCCTTGTATATTCTTTTTAGATGCTCCATTTATTGTGTCTATAATATCTTCAAATGAAGCCATTAGTGTACTTCTCGTTTCTGCAAAATTGTCGAAGGCTCCTGCTTTTATTAAACTTTCTATGCACTTTTTATTAACGGCTTCTCCTTCAATTCTTTCGCAGAAGTCTGTAAAACTCTTATATTCTCCGTTTTTTTGTCTATTCTCTACAATAGCATTAACCGCTGCTACACCTACATTTTTTATACTACCTAATCCAAATCTTATTCTTCCTTCATCTACTGTAAACTTAGTAAAACTTCTATTTATATCCGGTTTTAAAATTTCTATTTTTAAACGTCTACATTCGTCTATGTATTCTGGAATTTTATCTAGATTGCCTAAAAAGCTATTTAACATTGCAGCCATAAATTCAGTTGGATAATATGTTTTTAAATAAGCTGTTCTATAAGATACTACAGCATAACATGATGCATGAGATTTGTTAATAGCATATTTTGCAAACTCTGACATTTCATCAAATATTTTATTTGCAGATATTTCATCTATTCCATTTCTTACACATCCTGGAACTAAAACATTTCCTTCTTCATCTACTTGTCCATGTATAAATATTTCTCTTTCCTTTGCCATTACATCTAATTTTTTCTTACCCATTGCACGGCGAACTAGGTCGGCTCTACCTAGTGAATAACCCGCTAAATCACGAACTATTTGCATTACTTGCTCTTGGTAAACCATACAGCCATAAGTTACTTTTAGTATTGGTTTTAGAGAATCATGTGTATAAACTGCATGTTCTGGGTCTTTTTTATTTGCAATGTATCTTGGAATTTGGTCCATTGGACCAGGTCTATATAAAGAAACTCCAGCTATTAAATCTTCCAAACAGTCTGGTTTAAGTTCTTTCATAAAGTTGGTCATACCCTGACTTTCAAATTGGAATATTCCCATTGTGTTTCCATCTTGCCATTGTTTAAATACCTTGGGGTCATTCATGTTTTGGTCAAAGTTAACATCTATTCCTTGGTCTGTTTTTACCATGTCTATTGTGTCTTGTATAACTGTTAATGTTCTTAGTCCTAGGAAATCCATTTTTAGAAGTCCTAGTTCTTCTAGCGTGGTCATTATGTATTGTGTAGAAATCATACCTTCTCTAACATAAAGTGGAACATAGCTTACTACTGGTTCTTTTGTTATAACTATTCCACATGCATGTGTTGAGGCCTGTCTTGGCATTCCTTCTAATGCCATTGCAATATCTAGTAATTTTTTAGTTTCTTCGTTTTGTTCGTATTCATCTTTTAACTCTTTACTTTGGTCTAGTGCTTTTTTTATTGTAATATGTACTTCATTTGGTATTAGCTTTGCTAATTTATCTGCTACAGAATATGGTATATCTAGAACTCTTGCAACATCTCTTATTACCATTTTTGCTGCCATTGTTCCAAATGTAATTATCTGAGATACATGGTCTGCTCCATATTTTCTAGATACATAATCTATTACCTCTTGCCTTCTCTCATAGCAAAAGTCTACGTCAAAATCTGGCATGCTTATTCTTTCTGGGTTTAAAAATCTTTCAAATAGCAACTGATATTTTATTGGGTCTATGTCTGTTATTTCTATTGCGTATGCTACAATAGAACCTGCTCCTGAACCTCTGCCTGGTCCTACTGGTATACCCTGCGTTTTTGCATAGTGTATGTAGTCCCAAACTATTAAGAAGTAATCTACATATCCCATTTTCTTTATTACGCCTAATTCGTAGTTTTTTCTATCTATTATTTCTTGAGATGGATTTTCTCCGTATCTATTTTTTATTCCATCATTGCATAGTTTTTCTAGATAGTCATAGTGTGTATCAAATCCTTCAGGCACATCATAATTTGGTAATATTGTGTGTCCAAATTCAAATGTAACATTGCATTTATCTGCGATTTTTACTGTATTTTCTATTGCTTCTGGTATGTTTGAGAAATAGTCGCTCATTTCTTCTGGAGATTTTATATATAACTCGTCTGTTTCAAAACGCATTCTATCTGTGTCTGTAATTTTTTTACCTGTTTGTATGCATAGAAGAATTTCGTGGTTATATGCATCTTCTTTTCTTAAGTAGTGTGAATCATTTGTTGCAACTAAAGGTATATTTAATTTTCTTGATAATTCTATTAATTTTTGGTTTACTAATACCTGCTCTTTTATTCCGTTATTCTGTATTTCTAAATAATAGTCCTCACCAAATATATTTTTAAACCAGTTTGCTTTATTTTCTGCCTCTTCCATATCACCTTTTAGTATTGCTTGTGGAATTTCTCCGGCTAGACACGCACTACAACATACAAGTCCTTCATGATATTTTTCTAGAGTTTCTTTATCTATTCTTGGTTTATAATAAAATCCTTCTGTGAATCCTATCGAAACTATTTTTGTTAAATTTTTGTATCCTTCATTATCTTTTGCAAGTAAGATTAAGTGATTGTATTTTGTATCTATGTTAGGATCTTTATCTGTTCTTTTTCTTGGTGCTACATATACTTCACATCCTATAATTGGTTTTATTCCATTTGCAAGACATGCTTTATAAAAGTCTATTGCTCCAAACATAACTCCATGGTCTGTAATTGCCATTGCTTTCATTCCTAATTCTTTGGCTCTTACTGGCAAATCTTTTATTCTATTTGCTCCATCTAGTAGACTAAATTCACTGTGTACGTGTAAGTGTACAAATTCTGGCATTTATATAAGTTTGTGCTTTTATTAAGCACTCTCCTTTCTTTATATTTTCATATATTTCTTTGATTTGCATTATATCATTTTTTTATAGTAAAATAAAGATTAAATTTTGTTTTTTAATCACATTATTATTTTGAATTTTGTTGATATTATGTTGATTTTTTTGTTAATTTATGTTAAATTATGAATAAAGTTCGGTGTTTCTGAACAATCGTGTTTTTGTTTGCTATTCCAATGGAAGGAGGCTATCTTTTATGAGTAAATGTTTATACGCAACTTCAAACCATATTCCATGGAACTTGCCTCCTACTGGCACTCCAATACGGTGTGCTGATATTGAGGTTAACGGAGCTCCTGTAACCTCAGACGAGGCAATTATGTCTTACGAACTTTCTGAAAAGTTCGGGTACGACTGTCTTGCAATATATACTGCAAATGCGGTGTACGTTTTAAAAAAGGTCATCAAACCTTAAACTTTGATGTAAAAGCCAGAAATCTTTCAGATATCTGGCTTTTGCTTTTTATTTTATGTCTTATTCTGTTCTATTTAATTTTTTAATTTAACGAAATATTTGTTCGTTTTATGTTGACTTTTTATGAATATTGTGCTAAACTATATATATGATTCAGTAGTTAACTGAACGACACATTTTTTAGTTCCCCGTGTACGGGGAAGGAGGTTTATTTATGGATATCAACGGCATTACTGTTGGAACTCAGGAAAGGCTTATCTTAGCGAACACTGCATGTGCTTGCCAGGATTGGAAGCCCCCCGTTAAGGGGCAGACTGTTCGAGAGGCAAACCTTCATTTTTATGAGGCTCCCAAAATTGTTCGGGAACTTCTGAAAGAGAGAATCGAAAGTGTAACTCCTCACGAGACCAACTCTCCTCAGCATAAGGTTTTCGATATCCGGACACGACGTTCCACAATTCTCGTAAATTTCGTGGATGCCCCGCGGTACAAGCCGCTGAAAGTTCGTTAAACCGTTAAACCTCAGCCAAAAGGCTGGGTACCCGCAAGGGCACCCAGTCTTTTGTTTTTTTATTCTACTTCTTCAACCATTTGAGGTATATTTTTTCCTTGAGTTTGTGGAATATTTATAATTTTAAATTTTGATGTTTTATCTCCAAATTTAATTTCTATTACATCATTTATTTTAACATCATAGCTTGGTTTAACAATTTTTCCATTTACAATTATTCTTCCACTATCTGCTGCCTCATTTGCAACAGTTCTACGTTTTATAATTCTAGAAACCTTTAAAAATTTATCTAATCTCATATTGCACCTTTCTGTTTTTAAATCTAAATTATATTTATTTTAAACATTAAATTTAAATAGTACAACATCTCCATCTTGCATTATATAATCTTTTCCCTCAGAACGCATTAATCCTTTTTCTTTTGCTGCAACTATTGAGCCTTCTCTTATTAAATCATCATATGAAACAATTTCTGCTCTTATAAATCCTCTTTCTATATCTGAATGAATTTTGCCTGCTGCTTGAGGAGCTTTTGTTCCTTTTTTTATTGTCCAGGCTCTTACTTCTGGCTCTCCTGCTGTTAAGAAAGACATAAGTCCTAAAAGATCATAGCTTGCTTTTATAACTTTATCTAGTCCAGATTCTTTAAGTCCAAGTGCTTCTAGCATTTCTTTTTTTTCTTCTCCACTTAGGCTAGATAAATCTTCCTCTATTTTTACACATAGTTTAATTACTTCAGCATTATCATTCTTAGCATATTCTTTAACAGCATTTACGTTTTTATCGTTTTCATCTGTAAGTTGACTTTCTGATACATTTGCAACATACAATATAGGCTTCATTGTTAATAAAAATGCATCTTTTATAATTTCTAGTTCTTCTTCAGAATATTCTAAACTTCTTGCAGATTTTCCCTCTTCTAATGCTTTTTTTATTTTTTCCCAAGTATCTATTTCTAATTGATATTTTTTATCTGCTTTAATCATCTTTTTTGCTCGTTCTAATCTTTTTTCTACAGTCTCAATATCAGCAAAAACTAATTCTAAATTGATAGTTTCTATATCTCTTACAGGATTTATACTTCCATCTACATGAACTATATTTGTCTCTTCAAAGCATCTTACAACTTCGCAGATTGCATCTGTTTCACGAATGTGTGATAAAAATTTGTTTCCTAATCCTTCTCCTTTACTTGCTCCTTTTACTAAACCTGCAATATCAACAAATTCTACTATTGCATGAGTAATTTTTTGTGGATTATATATTTGTGCTAAATTATCTAATCTCTCATCTGGTACAGGAACAACCCCAACATTTGGTTCTATTGTACAAAATGGATAATTTGCGCATTCTGCTCCTGCATTTGTAATAGCATTAAATAATGTGCTTTTCCCTACATTTGGAAGTCCTACTATTCCTATTTTCATTATTATCTTCCTTTCAAATTTTATTCTTTTTGTATTATACTCTCTAATTTCTTATTTGGCAATAGAAATTTAAATTAACAAACACAATACCTAGCCAGTTTTATTCTGACTAGGTATTATGTTTAGAATCTTATGTTCAGGAGTTACTTTCTCCTGACATTGATAGTTGCCCGTCTCCTGTTTGCTTTTCCATTTCTGAGCATTGCGTCTGAAGTGATTCTATACTGGGGATTCTTCGAACTGGGAATAACCTGCAAAAGAAAGAATTTGCCTCTCTTTTTGGTTCTTACTACGCTGCCGTCAATCCTTTTCAGATCTACTCCTTTCTTGGGTATGGGTACTGTCACAACATACCCCCAGGGTGCCTCTTCCCCTTCTTTTTTTTGTGCACTCCTCACGCACCAAGAGTCCTTCTTTGTAACGGGTCTACCACCGTATTCTCTTATCGTGGTTAACATTTGTTGATTCCGCCTTGCCATATTGGGAACAACTCCTTTCATTTTGGTTTTTTTATTATATA
>CALXEU010000062.1 GCA_944387395.1 uncultured Clostridia bacterium
GGAGTTTTTTCTAGAACCAAATCTATTATTTCTTTAAAGTTCTTTAATGCATTTATCAATATAAAGCTAGAAACTCCCATAGACATTAATGCATCTATTAATGAAATATCTGTAAATTTCATAATTATAGATCCTATAAACACCACTACCCAGCCTAAAACATCTTCCAACATATGTAAATTTACCGACCTTTGGTTTATGGAATCTCCTCCCCTAGTAAAATACGTTGCCAAAAAATTAATTATAATACCAAATACTGCAAGCATAATCATTCCATTATAATTAATTGGAACAGGATTAATTAATCTTTTTATACTATTATATATTACAAATATTGAACCTACTGTTAAAATTAAAGTAGTAATAAATGCCCCTAAAACTGAATATCTAGCATACCCATAAGTATAATTATCATCAGGTTTCTTTTTTGACTTTTTTTCTAATATAAATGCAATTCCTATACTTATTGCATCTCCAAAATCATGTATTGCATCAGAAACAATAGCTATACTATTTGTTAACAGTCCTCCAATTATTTCAAAAATAGAGAATGATAAGTTTAATATAAATGCAACTAAAATATTTCTTTCTGATTTCATTTTATCCTCCCTTTTATTTATTAAATTTTTTAAACAAGTTTATTAATTCATCTACAATTTCCAGATTTCCTCTTTCAATGTCATTTGCAACACAGGTATATAAATGGTTTTCTAGTATATGATTAGATAAACTCTTTATAGAATTTTGAACAGCTGACAATTGTATTAATACATCATTACAATATGCATCTTCTTCAATCATTTTCTTTATTCCACGAAGTTGACCTTCAATCCTGTTAATCCTATTATTTATAATCTTTTTTTCTTCGTTACCTCTACAGGTCTTTTTCTTAAAGTTATTTTTTTCCTCCATTTTCATCACCAATGTTATTATATACCCTCGTGGGTATTTTGTAAATACTGGGGTATGTGTCTATTTTGCTTATATTTTCAATAGTTTCAATTTATTTAACATTCATATATAAAAATTCCGCCATCATTTTAATATGAAGACGGAATTAATTTTAATATTTATTTTTTTCTTTTTGTTTTTCCAGTTAATCATTAAATAACACTATTTCGTTTTTTTTCAAACTTGATTGAACATCTATTACTCTTTGATTTGATGATCCCTTCCATTTTAGTGTTGGATTGTGTAAATCCTCAACATATTGTCCATCTACTAAAACATCTATGTATTTTAATACATCCTTATCCTTCAAGTCCTTATCAAATGTAAAACCTGACCAAACCCATATATTTTTGTTAGGAAATTTTTCTTTAAACGCTCTTGCAAGTTTTTCTGTACCTTCTATATTCTTTGGATGCATAGGTTCTCCACCTAAGATAGATAATCCTTCAACATAGTCTGGCTCACATAATTTTAAAACTTTATCAATTATGTCTTGATTAAATTCTTCTCCTCCAGCAAAATCATGCGTTTCAGGATTAAAACAATTTTTACAGTTAAATGCACATCCTTGCATAAATATTGAAACTCTGACTCCTGGTCCATTAGATATGTCCATTTTTCTTATTTTGTTGTATCTCATTTAGTCCTCCCAAGATAGCTAATTATGCATCTTTATTATCTATATGTAAAACTCTCTCTTTTATTTCTTGTGTTCTTCCCTTATTCCAAAAATTACTTCCAATATATCCACAAGTTCTTCTAGCAACATTTAATGTATTATGATCTCTGTTACCACAATTTGGGCAATACCATTCTAAGTTATCATCAATTAGTATTTCTCCATCAAAACCACATTTTTGACAATAGTCAGACTTAGTATTTAGTTCTGCATACATTATATTGTTATAAATAAATTTAATTACCTCAAGTACTACTTCTAGATTGTTTTGTAGATTTGGTGTTTCTACATATGATATAGCTCCTCCTGGGCTTAGTTTTTGGAATTTACTTTCTATACTTAGTTTAGAGAAAGCATCTATCTCTTCAAATACTGGAACATGGTATGAGTTTGTTATATAATTCTTATCTGTGATTCCTGGAATTTTTCCAAATCTCTTTTGTAAACATTTTGCAAATTTATATGTTGTAGACTCAATTGGTGTTCCATAAACACTGTAGTCTATATCTTCTTTTTCTTTCCATTCCTTACATTTATCATTTAGTTTTTGCATTACTTCTAATCCAAATTTTTCGCCTTCAGCACCATCTGTGTGGCTCTTTCCTGTCATATATTTTACACACTCATAAAGTCCTGCATATCCTAAAGATATTGTAGAATATCCTCCATGTAAAAGTGGATGTATACTTTCACCTTTATTTAATCTTGCTAGTGCTCCATGTTGCCACAATATAGGTGCAACATCACTTGTTGCCTTTGCTAACCTTTCATGTCTTGCTTGTAATGCTCTGTGACATAATTCTAGTCTTTCATCCATTAGCTTCCAGAATTTATCAACATCTTTTCCTGATGATAAAGCTGCATCAATTAAGTTTATTGTAACAACTCCTTGATTAAATCTTCCATAGTATTTTGGTTTATTTGTTTTTGGATCAACATATGGTGTTAAGAATGAACGACATCCCATACAAGGATAGCATTGCCCTTCTCCATTCTTATCTATTTTTAATTGTTTCATTATTTTTTCTGATATATAATCTGGAACCATACGTTTTGCTGTACATTTTGCTGCAAGTTTTGTTAAGTACCAATATTTACTATCTTCATGAATATTATCTTCTTCTAGAACATATAAAAGTTTTGGGAATGCTGGTGTTATATATACTCCTTTTTCATTTTTCATTCCAAGTATTCTTTGATTTAGAATTTCTTCTATAATCATAGCAAGTTCTTCCTTATATTCATCTGTCTCTCCTAAATACAAACATACACTTAAAAATGGTGCTTGTCCATTTGTTGTTGTCATAGAGTTTATTTGATATTGGAAAGTTTGAACTCCATCTTGTATTTCTTTCTTTAAATCTTCTTTTGCAAATTTTTCAACTTGCTCATTAGATAAATTTCTTGCTTTATACTTCTTTAAGTACCAGTTGTAGCTATCTCTAACAAATGGTGCTAAATGTGTCATTGTAACTGTACATCCACCATATTGACTTGAATTTACTGCTGTTATAATTTGTGTAGCAATTGTCATTGCTGTTAAAAATTTGTGTGGTTTTTCTATTAAAACTCCATTAATGTTTGTTCCATTTTGAAGCATATCATTTAAATCAATTAAATCACAGTTGTGTAATGCATTTTGTGCAAAATAATCTGCATCATGGAAATGTATAATACCTTCATCATGAGCTTTTACTATATCTTCAGGTAATAAAAATCTTCTTGTTATATCTGTACTTGTTATTCCAGCCAAATAGTCTCTTTGAGTTGTAACAACTCTTGCATTTTTATTAGAATTTTCTGTATTCCAATATTCGCTTTCTCCATCTATTAATTCTTTTATTGATTGGTCTGTTGTATTTGATTTTCTTACTAATTCTCTTGTGTATCTATATGTTATATATTTTTTTGCTAACATATATCTTCCAAGCCCCATTAATTTTTCTTCTATTATATCTTGAATATCCTCAACTAAAATTCTTCTTTTATGCAAATCCTCAATGTAATTTATTATATCTCCAATTTCCTCATCAGTTGCCTTTTCTTTTTTTGATACTTCATTGTTTGCTTTTTGAATTGCAATTTTAATTTTTTCTGAATTGTAATCTACTATTGTTCCATCACGTTTAATTACCTGCATCATTTTATCCTCCATTTCATTTCTTTAAAGTTCTATTGCAAATTGCTATTAAATATTACTCCATATTTTATATAATGTCAAAGTTGTATTTGTTATGTTATTTAGTCCTATATTGCCTGCAATTACTGGCTTTTCATTATTATAAAAATTAATGTTGCAAAGTAGTTTTTTGGTATTTTTTGGATATTGTTGTATCTCAATCTGTTATATAGTAATACTTTTAGGGTTTGTGGCACAAAATTTATCTATACTTTTATTTCATTTTTATTACATTTTATTTATTTTTTTAAAATCATTTTTTTTTATTTTATATTTTTTTATTCTATTTTATAAACTTTTTATAGTTTTTATCGTTGTTTCAACGTTTTTGTACTCTAGTGTTTCTTTTTTATTTCTCAAAAAGTCATTTTTCAAAAAAATCATTTTTCTATTTTTATTGTTTTTGTGTCATTATTTGCATGGTATATAAAATAAAATTATAGATTTTATATACTTATTAAAAACAAGACTAAATTTTTTAAGTGGCAAAGCTAACTAAAACAATCTACCTCTTCCATAATTATCTTCTAAAAAATCGTATATTTCATAGTATGACTTTCCTTAGAACATAAAAAAGAGAACTTTGATAATTTTTATCTTAGTTCTCTTTTTGTATTATTTTTAATGAATACTAATTGTTCATTTTAAATAACTTTTTATTTTTTCTTAGTCACTCTAATTACTATAACTAGTCCCGCTATTAGAATTACAGCAATTGCTATTCCTAAAATGTAATAGATATAGTTTTGTCCAAATGGTGGTAGTATTACTACTTCTTGGCCTATGTCTGCATCTATTTCGTAAGGTTCCTTTGTAGGATCTTGATTTCCAACTACTGAGTAAGACATTCTCCTTCCTACTGTATTGCTTGTGCTTACTATTTCTGCAAGGTTATTGTATGTTTTGTCATCAGCTTTGTCTCCTATAGTAATTACTTGTGATAATACTAATTTTACTCCTGCTACACTACTTGAAGCATTAATTGCATTCATTATTTCTTCCGTTGATGATTGTTTTGATATGTTCTTGCTATTAGATTCATCTAATATTATTGGTATTAATTCTTTTTCTATATTTGATTCTTCCCTGGTCTTTATAATTGTTGTATAAGTTGCAATGTTTTCTTTTAATTGTTCATTTACCAATCCACTATTTATTAAATCATCTAGAGATATTGCTTCCCAATCTGGATTTTCTGATGCAATGAATTGTATATTATTTCTAGTTGCATTAGAGTCATCAGTTAATACTGTTCCAACATAATCAATTAAAGTATCTGCTTTTGTTTTTACTATATTAGCACTTGGATTACTTTCTTGACCTGTATAATAGAATTGTGCATCTGCATAATCAACCTCACCTATATTGGCTACAGATATTACATATGTTATCTTTATTGTTGCGCCATGCATTACTTCTTCGTCCATTGTTAACTGAATTCTACCATTTTCAGATGTTCTTACTGATGGTATTTTCATAAGGTAATTGTCATAGTTGTTTTTTATTGAATAACTATTTGTAGTATCTTGTTTATGCATTGTTTTAGGTATCCACATTACATTGGTAACTCTTCCCGAAGCATCGAATAATGTACTTCCATCTGCTAGTATTACTTTTACATTAGATACTTGCTTTGTTAACTTAAGTTGAGCTTTTGCTCTTTCAACTAATCCAAAGTTTACATTAGATATTGTAAAGTATCCTCCTACAGAACTATCATTAGTTGTATCTATATTATTTTGACCCAATATATTGGTATTGTATGAGTTACCATTCTTGTTACTCTTATATTCTACACCAATATCCATCCAGCCTGTTACAGCTGTCATTTGTGTGTTATTTATTAAATCAACTAATAATTGATAGTTAGATGCTATTAGAGCATTGTTATCTCCTATATTTGAATAATTAGATATTCTTTCCATTGATGCTAACATTTCTGCAGTATTGTTTGTTACATTATTTTTATATTTATCGTTTAACTGTTGTCTTAACTCCCAAATATCTTTTGCTTGAGAATAAGTTCCATTCATTGTTTTATAATCTAGTTTCCATCCTCCTACAGCTACATTCTCAGAGTTGTTGTCTGCTTTATATATAGTTGATTTGTAGTCCTGTCCGGTGTATGAGTTCTCATTTAATCCAATATTTAAACCTTCCGAAGCATTATATCCATCTGAATTTACATTACCTTTTTTGAAAGTTTGTGTTTCTTCATCTATTTGAATTGTTTGACCATCTAGCATCTCAAGTACAGGATTATCTTGCGTTTCTCCAGTTTCATAGTTTGTTGATTTTGTACCTACAACTGTTTCTGTACCATCACCATAAATATATTTTATAATATAATTTCCTGGTACTAAACCCTTAAATTCATATGCTCCATCCGCTATATTAGAAATTGTTTGTTCTTCTGATGCGTTTTCAATAACTGCTTTTTGCGGAGTTGTGTCTCCCGTTTTCATTTCAGCCCAGATAAATTCTTTTGGTGCATCTCCATTTTCGTTATCAAATAGTTCTATTAATTGAACAGTTACACCATTTACACCAATTTCTTCATCTTCTTTTTCACCATTTCCTATTTGTGCGCTACTTGATGTTAAGTTTCTTTCATCTTCCCATACAACACCATTTATAGTTCTTAGATTCTCTTCATTTAATGTAATTAGTATTCCTGGTGCTTTATCTGTATCATCTTCAAATGTTGATTGAATCATAGATGTTGTATTTCCTGGTGTTGAATCTACATCTAATATACCTGCTATATCTCCCTGTACATATTCGGCTTCAGTTTTTGAGTTATTTCTATTTGGAGCTTGTGCTTCAACATATTTTCCGTAATATGTTTTATATCCATTTACTTCAGCTATATTTTGTTTTTCACCTGTAATTACCAATCGTTTTCCATCTTCAATTTTCTTATTTACTTTAAATGTAACATATACGTACATATCTTTGTTATTGTTTGGCTCTAATCTTGTATTAAATCCTGATAAGTATACTTTTTGGTAGCCAGGTATTATTGATGAAGATTGATATTTACTAAATCCTGCGATTACTGGTTGTATCATCATTCCTGAAGAATCTCCCAAATATGGTGCATATTTACCTAATGTCATTAATGTATATGTTGAGTCAAAATGATCTACAATTTCTGTTATTTCTGTTGCTATAGAAGTTGATTGATTACGTACTCTAATTTTATATTGTACATATACTTCTAGTTCAGGACCAGGTGTTATTTGTAAACCTTCTGCTGTATTATTTTCTCCAAACTCAGGTCTATTGTAGTCATCTATTTGATAATAGTAATCCTCTTTGTATAATTCTCTTGAATATCCTATATTATAAAGTACATCCGTATTTCTTACAGATATCTCCCATAAATTTTCATTTAAGTCAACCTTTATCTGTCTTTTATCATATGTATATTCTTCTACTCTATCTTTAATCTCTACATATGCCTTGTAAACATCTACTGTAAGTGCTAAGTCTGCTGTTTCTCTTAAAACATATCCTTGATTTATATATTGAGTATAATTTGGATTTCCATATAAAGGTTTTATATCTGATGTTCCAACTAACATATAGCAATTTATTGTTCTGTTCATCATATTTAATGCATCATCCGTAACAAATATTTCTGGACTAGGATATAAAGTTTTTTCATTAGTTCCGTCACATGTAAATGATTCTAACATACATTCATTCACATATGCGTCTCCACTTGTAGGATTTCCAAACTCATCTATTTTTCCATCATTTTCTAGATTCTCTCTAGTGTCTGATTCTATTGAATTTTTTACATTGTTTGGATGCGAACCAATTTCTTCAAATTTTGCATTGAATTCATCTCTTTGGCTTCTAATATCAAGACCATAAGAATTAAACTTTGCATTATCATCTTCAATATCATTATTAAATATTGTTGGTTGATAATATTGTCCGTTATATGTAAAGCCAATATAATATTGATACATTGCATTTTGATCGTCAAATTTATATTCTCCATTTTTGTCTGTTTTAGTTATTGCAACAAGTTTTCCGTTTGTTGTTTCTCCTTCTTCAACTTGATATAGTTTTACAGTAACTCCAGACATTGGAGTATCACCCTCACCATATTTTCCATCATATTCTGATTTTTTTCCTTCTTGGTTATCTACCCAAACTGTTCCCTTAAACTCTATTGTTAAGTCTACTATTGAGCCAAAAAACTTCGGAATTTCAGGCGTTGTTACTTTTTCCCATGCCTCTTCCGTTTTAAAGGTATCATATTGCCTCATAGCACCATAAACTTGTACAATTAATTGTGGATCCAAATCTATGGTAGCATCTCTTTCCATTAGTACATATGGTTGCCACATATCATATTCATACACCTTAGATCTAAATTCCCATGATGCCCACAGTGCCGCTGCTGCCGCTGCTGGAATCGCAGCTAATTCAGGTCCTATAATTGGTATCCCAGCTAAATTTGATGCAGTCTCTAATAAATTGAAATAGTTTTTATATTCCTGCGAACTTAAAATAACATTTGCATATTTTGCACTACCCATATTCATTGCATACTTGTCTTCTGGATTTTCACTTATGTATGCCGCATATCTATATGCATTACACTCTGCCGTGTATTGGCTGTAACTAGCTTCCGCTGTTCTTACAAATTCAAATTCTGCATCTAAATATAGATATCTAGGAAATTCGGTTTTTTCAGCTGAAAATTTAACCCAAAACTTGCTTCCACTTGCTGGATATTGTTTTATTAAATTATTTGATTTTGCAGCTGGCTTTTCAATTGTAATTTCAAAATCCGAATGTGTTTCATCATATATAAGCTCAGTAACTGTTCCGCTTTCATTAACTGTGGTCAATTTCAATTTGTTTATATAAGAAATATCTTGATAATCAGGATATGTTATTGTAAATGGTCCTACTGTAAAATATTTTTCATTTCTATCAACAAATACTTGCACATTGTCGGTACTTATTGCTGTTTTTTGTTCATATTTTTCTTTTGCGCTTTCTGTTGATTCATATCCTTCCTTAGAAATTTCAGTTTCAGCAACAAATTTTTGATAATCCTCTGCTCTAGTAGCAAGTGTCCTTGCATTATCTGTAATATGACTTGAATGTTCACTAATTTTTGTTTCATTATTTGTCTCTATCCAATAAGCTCCTTGCATATCAGATGGTGTATATCTTATATATCCAAGATTATATTTGCTATCAGCATAAGATGAAAGTACATATCTTACCGCTGCATTCTGAGTTTCTTCATCACTCCACTCATTACCTATGATACCTCCTAAAATACCTCCATAATTTCTTATGCTTCCAGCACCCGCTGGACCAAATTGAGTATATCCGTCTCCTGTCCATTCATCAGATTCCATTACCCAAATTGCTGGTCCAACAAATCCACCATCCTTCGGTATTGTTAATTTTCCTATAGCTCTTTTTCCTTCATTTAAGATACCAGTTCCAGCAGTTGTAGAATCTCCCTCATCATTACCTGTTCCAGAATTTGCTATATTGAACCCCATTAAATCACTTATTTTTGTATATGCATTAAGTTTTATAAGTCCTAATACTAGGGTTCTTAATTGTATTGTATAATTGTTTCCATCGTTTATTGTTGAACCTAAATAAAATTTATGCCCAGTATCAAGACTTCCTTTATTATAACTCTGGAAAAAATTCTGTATACCAGGATAAGGCAGGTAGTCTGGAGGTGCTTTACCTTCATTTAACATATATATTCCAAAATCTGCATCTCTCGCTAAAGTTCTACCAATAAAATTAGTACTATATGTGTATGTAAAGTTTTCATCGCCAAAGAAATATGTATTTTTATCCCATTTTCCAAAGCTTACAGCTCCACCAAGTTTATCGCAAAGAAACCATCCTCCAAGATTATCATCTTTTTGAGGAAATAATCCTGAAACAGAATAAGCATATTCTGGCATGTGCTTTTCCCAATTATATTCACCATACTTTTCACCAGCTATTGTAACAACTGCTTGCACATTTTTGGCAAATAATACTGAAATCAAAATTATTATACTAATGATTATGGTAATCTTATGTATAAATTTTGCTTTATTTATCTGCATATTTAACCTCCTTTCTTATTTTATAACTTTCTTCCTAATTAAATATACTCCTACTATTAATATTCCCATAACTGCCATTGTAATTAAAATATAATAAACTGGTTGTCCTGTTTTTATTGAAGTCAATACGTTTGCAGTCGAAATATCATCTTCATTAGCATTTTTATTTCCTGGAACAGAATCTTTATCCTGTAATCCATAGTCATTTGATGCTTCATAAATTTCTGCTGTATTTTTTATTACAATACCCATTGCATCATCTGACATAGTTTTTGTAAGTGTTAAATTCACTTCTACACTTTCTCCCGGATTAATTGCTTTATTTGCAAGTGTATTATTAATTATTGTTCCACTACTTGCTTCATACCAATCTGGATTTAGTTCTGAGCTGAATTTCAATTCGCTTGGAACATAATCAGCAAGTTTCTTTACATATCCAGCAACATCTCCTTCATTTGTAATTGTAAATTTATATTCTACAATCATCGTAGATGTATCAACATCTTTTGCTTCAAAATCTATTTTTGCAAAATTTGAATTAAACGTATGTGTAGTAACTTCCTTTGAATTGTTAATTTTAATATTTGTAACTATTTTATCTAATTTTAAATCAAATTTTTTATTTGATATTATACCTAAATTTACATCAAATATATTTTTTGTGTCTAGTATTATTTCTTCTGTAACACCTGCTACTCTAATAGAGCCTTCATAATCTACTTTTTTATCAACAGCATTTGAATTTAGGTTTTCACTTACACCTTCTTTTTCAAATATTGTTGCACTATAATTTTCCGAATCATATAAGAATATTACTGTATAGCTTCCCTTCTTCAAATTGTTAAACATATAGGCTCCATCTTCATCTGTTGTTGTTATTGCTTGTTTATTTTCTTCTGTAACTGCAATATTTCCTGTATTATTATCTAATAAGACTACTTCAACTCCACTTACTTTGGTTTCGTTTAGATCTTTAATACCATCTTCATTGCCATCTATCCATACTGTTCCAATTATTTTCTTTCCAATATTTTCAGTATTATCATCATCATTCCCTGATGATATTGTTCCATCATATTTTTTTATAATATGGCTTACTTGATTTGTTTCAATTTCACCAATTAGTTCATTTTTAATTATCGCACCATTCGTTATCTTTGTTTCCTCTTCTACTCCATTTGCTTTAACATTTAATGTTACAACAGCAGTTCCATTTCCTGCAAGATAAAATTCAACCATTGGTTTACCATTTTCATCTGTCTTTGTAGATGTTACAATATTTTCTCCTCCATAGCTTACTGTTAAAGAGTTAAATTCTAATTGACTAGGAAGGTTATCTGTTAATGTTACTTTTTCTAAAGAAACATTTGATAAATTTTGAATTGTAAATATGTATGCAAAATCTTCTCCAGCTTCAATAGATGCTCCCTGTGGTATATTACTTGTTTGTTCAACAGCAATTCCTGGCTTGTTTATAGTTATAATTTCATCAGGTGCTTTATTCGGTTTAATTCCTTCTGCTTCAACTGTTCCACTTATTGTAATATTCTTTTGATATATAGCTTCTTCCATTTCTCCAATCTCTGTAACAACTGTTATTACACAGTTATCAGTAATTCCTGGAATTTCCACATTAATACTATTTCCATCATTGCTTACATTTGATTCTATATCATTTGTAGATTCTTCTTTATTTATTATTACTGATGTACCAACGTTTGTTTCTTTGTATATAAGCTCTTGTGGAAGTTCTATCCTTGCTACTACATTATTTAATTCATCTTTAGAAGGAGTAATAACCATAGTATAATATACTTTAGCACCTTTTACTAAATATTCTTCCTCATCGTAAATAATGTCAGTATTTATTGTAATACCTGTTGCTTCTACCTTTAACGATTCTGCTTTAGCTGTTGTAACAATTTCTTCTCCACATATTATCTGTGCTTCAACAACAAAATTTTCTTCGCTTGGGCTTGTGAAATAAATTATCTCTATTTCCTCAGTAACAGTTTGATTTTGTTTAATATCTCCTATTTTAATTACATTTTCTTCATAAATTTCGTCTTGCGACTGATTTTGAGAAAGTGCCTGTTCCATAAAAGCAATATATTCTTCTGCAGTTATCTCTCCGTTTTGGAACTTTTCTGTATACTCATTTATTTGTTCAGCAGTAATTACACTATTCTGTTCGTTATCTTCTTCTATCTCTCCAGAATCTGCTTCATTTCTTATATATATTGCATCTTTTGGCAATATAATCTTTGCTTTTACATCTTTTGCATCTACTGTTCCTGGATTTGAAATAGTTAATAAATATTTAAATTTAAATATTCCAATTGCACTTTCTGATTCTTGTTCCATTACTTCTAATTTTGCAGTTAATGTAGCATTTTCCCCAGTAACAAAATTTATTTTAGGTGCTACAACTTTATCTGCAATTGTTCCTGTTGTTAAATTATTATTAAAATATACTTCATACCCTTCGGTTATGTTCTTTTCATATCCCACATTTTCTGGAATTATAGCTTGATATGAAAATTTAAAGCTATCTCCTCCATTCATCGTATAATCATTTAAGACAATCATATATGATTTTATTTTTGAATAATCATCTACAGTTGTCTTCCAACCATTAGATTCATTTGATAAATCGTTTGTTGCATTTTGAACTTCAGAATAATATATGGTATTTGTAACGCCTTCTACTTTTATTGCTTCTTTTAATGTAAATTGTAATGTTCCGTCATTTGGAATTCTTCCTAAAACAACCACATTGTCTAGAGTATTTTGATAATTATTTATTACATTCATGTTGAATGTTAATTCTCTAGATTCTTCATTTGCTGATATTGATATACTAACATCCTCACTTACTGCAGTTATATTACCCTCATCAGTTCCAGTTACTTCTGTTATAGTAACTACACTAGATGGTGATACATATTTAATTCCAGTAGCTATTTCCATTACTGGTTGATTGTTATTTTTAATTATAGCTTTTATTTCTGTATTGGTTGTTGGTGTTAAATTATTTAACACTATATCTGCTGTAATTGAAATTGTTGCTCCCTTTACTACAGTATTATTATATTTTGTTTGTTGTCCACTTATTATTATATTTATGCTTTTTGTTCCATCTTCATTATCTACCAAGTTTGTAGTTTCGATTTTTAACTCATCATCAAATAATAAAATAGTATTTTTAATATTAACACTTTGTATATTCATTGGTAATACTATTGTAACTTCAGGATTACTATATAATATATCATCTATTGAATCGTTTTCTAATGTTACAGATATATTTACATCTTCATTAGTTACAATTGTAGATAATGTGTCTGTGCTTACATATAATTCTGCTTTTTGTGTTGGCTCCTCTAAAGTAATTCTAGCTTCATTAACTATTTTTGCAATTTCTTTTTGGCTTGCATCTTTAGCAGTTGTTTCATTTTCTATTTTTATACTCGTTAATGATTTTATTTGATTTGTTGTATATGTTAATTCCTTTTTGATTGCTTTTTTTACATAAATATTTATACTACCTTCTGTTATAGGTTTTGATGTTTCAATTACTATTGATGAAACATTGCTTTCTTCTATATTTAAAGTTAAATCTTCTGTATCTTTTGTAATTGTTCCTAAAATTGTACCTTCCTCATTTTTTACAGTTATGCTTCCTTCTTCTCCAAGCATCTTATCAAACTGTTCTTTAGTAATTTTTACTGTCTTAATATAAGATAGTCCGCTTTCAGTTTTTAATATTGATTCTTCTGCAAGAGCATTGTCTTCTTTTATATTTATAATTAATCCTTCTATTATATTAGCATAAGGTATATTAGTATTATATGTAACTTCATATTCAGTTTCGTTTTTATTAACTTCTGATGTTAATTTGTTATTATACATATATCCTTTATTTAGTGTTTGTACTGAATTTAGTGAAGTCATTATGCTATTTGTTGTTTTATTTATGTTTTCAACATTTTCAGAAATTGCTTTTTCTACAACTTCATCACTTCCATATAAAGATATTTTTAATGTTGCATTCTTATTAATAACAGCCTTGTCCATCTCAATTTTTTCTGAATCTTCTATTGAATATACAAAAGCTATTTCATATTCATCTTGTACATTTTTTGTCCAGTTAATATTTCCATCTTGTTCTTTATTATCAACAGATATATTTATTTTTCCGCTTTCTGTATCATATGTATAGTTTTCTTTTGTAAAACTCGTTCCTAAGAAATCTCCATTTGTTGCTACAGTAGTTTTTGCAGACACAAAAACTTCTTCAGGATATTTGTTATTTAATTGTGGTGCTATCATTTCTATTGAAGTATTCTTTATTGGTAATGATCCATTTTGCATTCCTGAAATAGCATTTGCAAATATGACTAATTTGTTTTCGTTTTCATTCTCATATGTATAATAAGAATTTATGTTGTATTCAAAATTTGAATCTACTTTATTTATCATCGTCCAAATTGTTTGTAATACTATTGTCTTTTCTATATTTTCTTCTTCGCCTTTTGCATTTACATATGTTGCTGTTAGTTTTATATCATTGTCTTTAGCAAAGTTTTGTATAGATATTTGATTATCAATAATAGCAGATATGTTTACCTTACCAGTTACGTCACTTCCATTATTTATTTGTTCAAACGTTGCAGTTTTATTTTTACTATCTACTTGAGCTTTGCTTCCTTCACTTTGAGTTACATTGAAATTTGAACCGCTAAAATCTACTGTGATATTTTTTAAATATCCAGCATTTTTTACATTAATTCTAATATTTACATTTTCCGTATTTGAATTAATATCTAGCTCTTTTGTATGTTTTCCTGTATCATAATACACATCAAATTCGACATTTGAATTATTGGTTGCTGTCTTCTGTTTTTCCAATTCTTCTTGGCTCTTTAAATTATCTGCTGCATAACTAATTACAGGTAATGCATTTGCTAAAATTATTATTGTTGCAATTAGGGCAGATAAACCTTTTTTTAATTGCTGTTGCATAATATACCTCCTATTTTTATCGCTATTAATTAATTATACTCTATTTTTTCCTACTTTTCAATGTTTTTTAAGCATTTAGCAAATTAAAATTTACCATTTTTAGTTGTTCAAATTATAACATTTAAATATATTTTTGCAATATGTTCTACATAGGTGTTATTTCATTTGCTTTCGGAAATTTAAGATTTAGTTAATATTAAATTTTTATTACATTTTTATTTTTTTATTTTTTTTATATTTTAATGTATTGTTTTCCAAACGCTTGAGATTGTTGTATTTTATCTTCGTCTTTTAAGTTTATGTAAACAAGTTGTTTTTTCGTAAATTCTTAAACTGGTTTATTTCCGTATATAAATTTGCATTTTTTGTAGATTTAATCAAAAAATAGATTTAGCTTCGTATTCTTTTAATTATAATAAAATACGAAGCTTTATATTTTCCTTTATTAACTTTCATCATTAGTTCAAATAGTTTATACTTTGTTTTACTGGTAGTTCATATATTTCTAGTTTATTTGAATCTATGGTATTCTTATTCAGTCTTACAGCATTTATATGATTATTATAGTACGTTTTAAAATAGTATACTCCCTTGCTAGCATTTATACATGATGAATAAGTTGTCATATCTAACTTATTTTCTTTAGTAATAACAGTTCCTTTTATCATAGATACCGAATCTAATATATGAAAGAATTGCGAAACCGACTCATCTTCTGTTATGCATTCTGCTAAATTGAATTTATTAAATGTAGCTCTTATAAATCTTGATGCAGGAGTTACATCACCTGGTAATCCCATCATTCCTATTCCTTGTCCATATATTTCTAAATCAATTTTATTTGATATTCTATTTTCTGGAAAATTTGAGGTCAAGTTCATGTAGTTGCTCATATTAATTTTATGATAAGAAAAAGGAGGGTTATTGGTTAAAACTCCATATTGATTGTCATATATTTTTAAACCTTCTTCAGTTTGTTCTAATACAATACAATTATTTCTATCGCTAATCATCCAATGTAATTGTGCTGATGGTATATTTTCATTGAATTTTTCATCAGTTATGTTTAATATTTCCAGTTCTTTTCTTAATTCTGATATTTCTGAAAAATTTCCAAGAATCCATGGTATTAGTTCAAATGATGCAATATTTATATTCTCATTTTTTTCTTTATTATATACTGCGTTTCCTGGAAAATATAATCCTGCTGCACATAATCCTTTCTCATTTGCTGCATCTGCATATAATGGATATTCATTTAAAACTGTTGCCATTCCAATTATTGCATATTTAGTCTTAAATTCGCTTTTATTTCTTAGTTTAAATTTATAATTTCTTGGAGTTATGACAACCTTTTCTCCAAAATTATATTCTAAATCAAGGTTTCTTCCAAAATAGAAGTCTTGATTTTTTAATTCAATACATGTGCACATATTGTCTACCTCCTATATAATTATCCACAAATAAGCCACATTTTGTGAATAATTATAAAAAAAAGCAAACTTCTGCAAATAGAAGTCTGTTTTATATTTGGTTGCGGGGGAAGGACTCGAACCTTCGACCTCAGGGTTATGAGCCCTGCGAGCTGCCAACTGCTCCACCCCGCGATATTTAACAATTTTTATTATACATCTTTTATATTTGCTTGTCAACACTATTTTGAAATCTTTTTTATATACTTATAATTACTGAACAGACTATTTTTATATTTTAGCCTGAACAGTAATTCTATTTAATATATTATATTCCTAATAAATAAAAATATTCCTATTTTACACAAATTAAATCTTTAATACTCTCATATTTACTATCTCCAATTCCGGCTAACATTTTTAATATCCTCTATAGAATTAAATTTTCCATTTTGCTCTCTATATTCAATTATTCTTGTTGCAAGTGAATCTCCTATTCCTGGTAATGTTGTTAATTCTTGAATTGTTGCGGTATTCAAATTTATAAGGCCATTTTGTGTATTCATGTTACTCCCTCCTTTTGTTACATTTTCCCCAGCCGAGCTAGTAATATACTCTATATTTTCATTTTCTTCACTTTTATTCGGAACATATATTTTCTCTCCATCACTTAAAACATATGCTAAATTTAATTTGTTTAAATCAGCATTATTAGTTTCTCCTCCTGCTGCCTCTATTGCATCTACAACTCTTGCACCGTTCTGGCAATATAACAACTCCCTGACCTGATACTTCTCCTGTTACATGTATCATTATTGTACTTTTTTCTGTATTTTTATCTATATCCTCTCCGTCATCAACTTCTAAACTATTTTCTTCTGTTATATAATAATTTTCATAATCCTCCTCTTTTGAGTTTTTGTAAATATATGCTCCTATTGTCGTTATTACAACTATGCAGCATATTATTATAATTACCTTAGTCTTCAAATCTGTATTTTTCATATTATTACATCTCCTCTACGATATATTATTTTAAAAGTTTTAGGATTTCTTAATAAAATGACATATTTTCATTGAAATTTTATATTTTTTAATGTATGATATTAACACATTTTATTAGGAGAAAAACTTTATGAAGTTATATTATAAATTAAATAAAAGTAAGTTAATACTTTTTGTTTGTATTTTTTTATTTATTTTAAGTTTTAATTTTTGTTATGCCGAAGATGATATTTCATTAAAAACACCGTCTGAACCTACAACATATTCTGATGCATGCTTACTAATGGAACAATCTACTCGGAACAATTTTATATAGCAAAAACGCAGATACTAAAATGTATCCTGCTAGTACTACCAAAATTATGACTGCAATTTTAACATTAGAGAATTGTAAACTTACAGATACCGCAATTGCAAGTCACAATGCTATATATTCTGTCCCTGTAGGATATTCTCACGCAAATATCCAAGAAGGTGAAGAATTAACAATTGAACAACTACTAAATGTTCTATTAATTCCCTCTGCAAATGAAGCTGCATTTATTTTGGCAGAACATATTGCTGGCTCTGTAGACGCTTTTTCAGATATGATGAATGAAAAAGCAAAAGAAATTGGTTGTACTAATACTCATTTTGTTAATCCAAATGGTATTCACGATGAAAATCACTATTCTACAGCACATGATATGGCTTTAATTGGAAAATACGCTATGCAATTTGACACATTTCGTAACATAGTATCAAAAACTTCTTGTTCATTACCTGCAACAAGTAAATATGATAAAACCGATAGACTTTTTAATACAACAAATGAACTTATAAAACCTAACTACACAAATTCTCCTACAAATTATTATTACGAATACGCAACTGGCGCTAAAACAGGTTATACTGATGCTGCTCAAAATTGTATAGTTGCAACAGCAACAAAAAATGATGTTTCATTAATAGTAGTAATTTTACATGGCGAAAGAACAGAAGATGGACTTAGTGAACGATCTTTAGATTGTAAAAATTTATTTGAATATGGATTTAATAACTTTTCTTTTCAATCTATTATACAAGACGGAAGTTTAGCCAAAAATATAACTGTTTCTGATGCAACAAGAGATTCTGAAAGTTTGGATTTATTATATGCTTCAAATATTTCCGCATATTTACCAAATAATTATGATCTTTCCACTCTAAATATTGATATCACAGTCAGCGAAGATATCTTCGCTCCTATTGCAAAAGATACAATTCTTGGTACAGCTACTTTTACTTTAAATAATATTGATTATTCATGTAACCTAATTGCAAGTCACGATGTTTATAAATCAGAGTTTGTCAAAACTATTATGGAACTACTATTAGTACTAGTTATTTTGATTTTATTTTCAAAGACTTTAAAATTAATGAGAGGACGTAAAAAATCTCGTTATAGTAAAAAGAAAAATAAAAAAAATATAATAGAAATTGTATAGATAATTTCTATCCAACATATAAAAATAAATAGGGATTAATTTTATATTAATCCCTATTTATAATCTTTACCAATTATTATATAAAAATCTACATTTGAATTATTTGATCCTTTTACTATCGTACCTACACCTATTAGTTCTTTTAATGATGTTGCTACAGATGTGCTCATATTCGTTTTGTTTGTTATTGTAGTTTTTTGAGTTACATTTGTATTGCCTTGCTTACTAACTACATATCCTGCCTCTTTCAACTTTTCTACAACCTCAGTAAGTACTTCTGAATCTCCAGAACCATTTAATACTTCTACTTTTATTAAAGATGTTGTTACGCTAGTATCTGATGGAATTTCTTCCAATTCTTTTTCTTCTTCTCCAAAAAGTTCTTCGACTAAATCCTTAGTTTTTGATTCATTTGCTACATATATTGATACTCCATTACACATTTCTGATTCTCCAGGAACCACTCCTGTTTTTATATTATCTGCATTAAATTTAACTGCGCTTGGAATATATGATTTTAAATCACTAATTTCCATATTTGTTTTTACATTGCTACTTACAATATCTAGTATTTGTTTTATTTTAAATATGTTTTGTGGTTTAAGTACCTGTTTTAATGTTGCCATTATGAATTCTCTTTGAGTTCTCATTCTACCCAAATCTTCCATACCATAGGATGCAGGATATGTTGATCCGTCATCATTATGTCTAAAACGTAAAAGTTGTTCTGCTTTTTCACCGTCTATTAATTGTTCTCCTGCTTGCAGATGTATATATAAATCCTGTCCAGAATCTTCATAGTTCATATCTATCGGTACATTAAATGTTACTCCACCTATTGCATCTACTATTTTAATTAATGCATCTGTACTGACAATTACATAGTTTTCTAGTTCTAGTCCTGTTAAATCATTTATTCTTTCTATTGCATCATCTATATTAGTTCCACTTCTATACACCGTGTTGATTTTATAGCTTGCTATGTAATTTGTAGTTGCAGTCTTTCTATTCTGTTTTCCAACATAGGTATCACGCGGTATAGACAAAATTGATGCAGATTGTGTTTTTGGATTATATGATACTACCATTATTGTATCTGCTAATTTATAATCATCTACGCCACTTTCTCCCATTACTAAAACCTGAATAGGTTGTAAATTCTCAAGTGTTTCAGAATCTTCTCCTAATATTGTTGCAAGTGTTCCACTTAAGCCTCCACCATTTTTATATATTTTAAATCCTGTTAAGCCAAATATTGTAAAAATAAATAGTATTAATATAGTTACTACTATTCTTTTTGCAATTATAGTACTCTTTTTCTTTTGGCCCTTTTTTACATTCTTTGTATTTGGCTTTTTGTTCACTTTTTCAGACATTTTATAGGTAACGGTTATTGTTTCTTCTTTTTTGCTATTACCAGCTTTGGTATTCTTACCTTTTTTGTTTTTACTTTCTTCCGTATTTTTATTCAAATTTATCACTCCAATATTTTTATATGTTCCTAGTATAGCAAAAAAGATTTTAAATATCAATACTTTGCATTATATTTATAAAAACTTTGTTATAATTCAAATTAATTTAGTTTTGAATTATAACAAAGTCTTATTTAATTAGAAAAACATATTTAATATTATGTTATTGTTATATAACATTTCTCCAATAAAAGATTCTTTTATTGCTAAAATAGCTCCATTATCCGTCCACATTAAACTTGTTAAAGAGATTATTCCTAGAACTACATATACTATTAGCATTCCTTCTATTAAACCATATGCAATTCCACCTAATTTATCTACCTGTTTAATTACAGGGATTTTTGTTATTCCCTTTACAAAGAAGCTTACAACTACAAGTATAATTCTAGTACATAAGAAAATTACAAGCCACGAGCCAACTTTTATTACAGCCTTTGTTGTTTCTTCTGCTGTTTGCTCTATTATTTGTGTTTTAGCTTCTTGCGTAGTTTCCGCTATATTTTGTTCTATATTTTGTAAAAAATTATTATCTTCTTGATCTATATTTTCTTTACCTTCTTCTGTTTCATCGCCATTTAAGGTATTTATTATGGATGATTTTATATTATCATCTATTTGAGTATTTTTCTCTATTGAACTTGCTACAGGGTTATATAATATGAAAGCAACAACAATCGCTATTGCAAAAGATAATAATTTTATTATACTGCCAGTAAGTCCTCTTTTATAACCTGATAAAATAAACAAAGCTAATATTATTAATATTATAAGATCTACTACAATTCCCATTTTTAAATCGATTCCTTTCTTTAATTTATAATTTTACAATTTCTATTTTATCTCTGTATACTATACCTGCTATTTTTCCGCTTAAAACAATTTTTCGTATTTCCTGACTTGAAGTATATTTTTTTATAAGTAGGCCTCTTGTATCTATAAAGTGGACCTCCGTTCCTAAATTTATTGCTATTTTGTCTTCACAAGTATACAGCTCCTTTGTTATTCCTTGGAATTTATACGTATTTTCCTTCTTTGTTGTAGTGTTCATAGTTTTTATAATAGTTTGTGTATCGAAAATGCCTTCATTTTGTTCTATTGTCCTTGTTACAGCGTTGTCTAATTCTATTGATTCAAATGTAGCTTTTTCTGTATAAAAATCCAGTAATTTACTATTTTGATTATCTTGTATTACATCAATTTCGTCGTCATAAACGCAAACCAAGTTGTTATTTTTTTGGTACTGTATACCCAATATTAATTTTCCTGCATCAGCATTATATGTATATTCATATTCATATTCATTTTCATTTGTTTGTTTATTTTTTGCTTTTTCAATTGAAATTATTTTTACGTTTGATTGTACCAAAGCACCACTGATATTTACTTCTGCAAAACTTAAATATTTTCCATCTGTCGAAATATCTACATCTATTACTGTTGTATTTGCTAAATATGTTTTTAGTAATTCATTGCCAGACTGATCAAATAATACTATTACAGATTTATATGCTGTTCCAGACAATATTGCAGCCGAATATCCAGATGAATTCACCTTAATTTTTGATATATTTCCTTCTAACTCCTTTGCCCATTTTATTTTACTATTTTCTATCATATATACTTTAGATGCGCCTTTCTCTGCCAGCATAAAGTATCCTTCACTTATACTACTTAAAGGTGTATTTATTTCTACTGATAGTTCTAGCTCTTTTTTTGCAGAGGAATTATATTGTTCTAGAACATTTGATTTTAGAATTAATATTTTATCTCCATATGCAAATATATGCGATTTATCATAATCTTCTAATAATATTTTATTTAAATTATTTTCACTTATATTTTTCTGTAAAATATTTTCATCAAAATATTTTCTTACTGTTTCGTTTGTTCTGTACACAACATATACTATAATTGTTGCTATTATAACTAGAGATATAAGCATAACCCCTATAATTTTTTGTTTATTAATTTTTCTTTCTACTTTTTCTTCATTTTCATTTGTTAATGTATTATCATTATTTTTAGATTTCATACTTTTTATCCTTACTTTTTTATTCAGCCATATTATATCATAGGGTAATAAAAATTACTACTTATTTTGTTATAAAAATTTATATTTAACTATTGACTGAACTTATCCTGTTTTGCTTTAATGAAAATTAATACTATTTGTATAATCCCAATTAATCCAAATATAGGATATAATACACTGACTAAATTTCCAAATCCTATATATGAAATTGGTATTGATGTACTACATAACATTAGTGTTATAATTTTATATGTTTTTTTGTTTTTTATATTTTCTAATATTCCATAACCAGCAGATAGTGCAGAAGTAAATATTGCTACCACAACTACTACAGAATATATTAGTTTCTGCATTTTTTGCTTATTTAATATCTGAAGTATAGGAAGTTCGCTATATTCTATATTAAAATCAGCTATTCTTAATACATTACATATTCCAATTGTTAAAGTTACAAGAATTATACCCGTTATAATAAGTAAATTTGTGTTATCTTCTTTTTCTTTAATATAGTGACTTATCGAAATTATTATAGGAATTAATATTATACTATTATAGCTTGTATATAATATACCACTAAGTATTGCATAAAATATTAGGCCTCCAGAATTGTTTATTTTATATATGGTTTGGCTAATATCATTTTGATTGCAAAAGTTATTAAAAATTATGTATGCCATTATTACAATTAAAATAGGAACAATAATACTACATAATTTTATAATTCCTTCAATATTTTTCATGAATGTATAATATATTATTATTGAAATAATCAAACTACTTATAATAATTGGAACGTTAAATTCCTGCTTAAAATAAGCACTAAATCCAGCTACCATAATAAAAAATGAAATTAACAAAAAAATATTAACTATATTTTTTAAAAATATGTTAATTTTAGTATTTGTAGATATTACATTTATAAATTCATTATTATTTTTAATATTATTTTTTTTTGTAATTTTTATAACATTGTTTATTATGCATATTGTTAAAATCGTAGAAACAATTATCCCTAGTAATCCAAATTTTCCATACCTCATAAAAAAAATATATATTTCTTTTCCTGATGCAAAGCCAGCTCCAATTAAAGTTCCTATAATTATAGAAATTGATTTTAATAA
Source organism: uncultured Clostridia bacterium (assembly GCA_944387395.1). Lineage (GTDB taxonomy): Bacteria > Bacillota > Clostridia > TANB77 > CAG-508 > CAG-245. Next base: position 23,459 of record CALXEU010000062.1, read on the forward strand.
GTTTTTATTCATATTCACCTCTATGAACTTTTTAGTAATTATTAATATTATCTTATAAATAATACACCCTCATTAATATTTATGAGGGTGCATGTTATTTAATTACTTTATTATTTTTTTCTACGTCTTATCTGCCACATAATTATTCCTATAACTATTATAACAATAGGTAATGCAATTATTATAGCTTTGATTATATTTTGTTCTTGTTCTGTTGCTGTAAATGTATATACTGTTCCAGTATCTTTTCTAATCGTTAAGTTATCTGTTCTATTGGCTAAATATGATATTGAATTTATAACTAAATCTCTGTTATTATAGAAACTTATACCTGTTAATTGTGCGGAACTACTTGAGTTTTCTCCATATAGAGTAATTGTTACATCACTTGCAAATATGCTATTTGCAATTAATATTAATTTTGATTTTTTAGTTTCTCCATTTTCTCCTGTTATTGTTTTTGTTATTAATGATGCTATAGGTTTTCCAGCTGCATCTTGATCACCTTCTACTCTTTCTGTAGAAAATTCTTTATAGTCTGTACGTAAGAACGATGTTTGTGTTGCAGTTGATAAATTTTGTACTTCTACTCCTAAATTTGTTAATTCTTCATCTGACACAAAATTAATAATTCCCGCACCCATAAATGTAACAGCTCCACCAGTTGCTATATATTTAGTTATATCTGATTCATAACTAATATCTGGTAAAATTACATCTGAATATCCACTTATTTTATAATTTGCATCTGTTTCATAAACAGTTCCATCTGATAAACTTGCTCCATATGTTGCAAGAATTTTATTGAAGTTATCTAATTTTATAAGTCCAAAATTTGGATCTGCTAATATCATTAGATTTCCCCCATTATTTATGTAATTCAAAATTTGTTCTGTCTCAAATTCTGTAAAATCTTCCTTTAGTGTTGTAATTACTAAAACATCACAATCACTTGGAACTCCACCATTTACTATTAGGTCTACGCTTTCCACAGTACTAGCTTCGTTTTCTAAATATACAGTTGAAGAATAATATCCGTTTGAATATAGTATATGATTTGTTACAAAATATATTTTAGGATTTTTATCTAAGTTCACATCTAATATAGCATTCGTCAATGCTTGTTCTGTAGTATCTATTTCTTCATATGTAGTGTAATCATATGTGTACAGATCACTTGTGCTAACTACTTTTTTTCTATTTTCTGTTTCTATTATTATAAGGCTAGTTACAGAACTTCCTAATCCATATTCAGTTACTAAATCTGGTCTTGTTGATGCATCTGATAATATTTCATAATATATTTTATCATTTTGTTTAGAATATAAATTAGCCATATCTTCTACTTTTGAGTAGTTTTCCATTCCATATAGTATAATTTTTGTTTCTTTATTTACACTTGCTATTTTGTCTTTAGATTCTTGTGATAAAGAATACAATTTTTCTTTTGTTAAGTCTATGTCTGCTATATTTTGATTAGTTAGCCATATATTAGTTGCAATATATATTGCAACTATTAAAGCAATTAATATTACTGTAAATAGCGTATTTCCTAACCATTTTCCTCTTTTCATTAAAGTTTTAAAATTATCTTTCACTGTTTTTTCCTCCTACTTTATTTTACTAATTTTCTTCTTTTCATAACTATTATTGTAAGTATTATGAACATTATTGTTAGTAATAGTAAGTTTATTGTTTCCGCTATAGGAAATACTCCTGTTACAAATGGATAAAATTGTTCAATCAATGAAAATGAAACTAATTTCATTGAAATATTTGGTGCAAGCCAAGTTAACACAAATGCTGCTATTGTTACAACTGCTGCTATAATCTGATTTTCTGTTAAACTTGATATGAACATTCCAAAGGCAATATATGCCATCGACAATAGTAGAAATCCTAACATAGATACTGCTACTGCAGGTATATCTGGTGTTTTGAAATAGCATAAAATTCCGAAATATACTAATGTGAATATCTCTGTTATTAGTATAACTAGTGTTGCAGCTAAAAATTTTCCAAGAGTTATTTCAATCATATTCCTTGGTGATGTTAATAAAAGTTGTTCTGTTCCATTTTTTCTTTCTTCAGCAAACATTCTCATTGTTAAAAGTGGAATTATAAAAACTAGAGAATACATTGCTGAATAGAAAAATACATATTGGAATGTTGTAACCCCTTGACTTATTGTTGTTATATAAAATAATATACTGAACATTGCTAAAAATAATCCAATAAACACATATCCTATTGGTGATGCAAAATATGTTTTACATTCTTTTTTTAATATTGCCCACATTAATTATTCCCTCCATTCTCTTTTTTTGAACTCTTGTTTTTCTTTGCTTTTTTTTCTTCAGTAGATTTGTTTTCTTCTTTTTTATCCTTTTTTTGATTCTCTCTTGTGTCTTTTTGTTTTTCTTCTTTTATTTCTTGTGTATTATTTTCAATTAATGTAATAAATGCATCTTCAAGAGATTGTTCTGCCTTTTTTAGTTCAAAAATTGTAATTTCCTTTTTAGGTAATACTTCGAACATTTTCTTCCTTAAATCAACTTCTACTTCAGATTCTACTACATATTGCTTTGTTCCATCTTCATTGTCTTTTATTAGTTTACATTCTAAAATCTCAGGAATTTCTTCTTTTAGTTTTATCATATTATTTTCTTTGTCCTCTACAGTTATTAATAAAGCATTTTTACTTTGTGTCTTCTTTTCCAAACTTTCAGGAGTGTCTATTGCAACAATTTTTCCCTTATTTATTATTATTACTTTGTCACAAATTTGACTAACTTCTGATAGTATGTGTGAACTTAATATTACTGTGTGTTTTTTTCCTAAGTTCTTTATTAATGCTCTTATATCTGTTATTTGTTTTGGATCTAGTCCTACTGTAGGTTCATCCAAAATTATTACCTCTGGATTTCCTATTAGAGCTCCAGCCAAACTAACTCTTTGTTTATACCCTCTAGATAAGTTTCTAATTTGTCTGTTAGCAACTTCTTCTAAACCTGTTTCTTTTAATACAAGTTCTATTTTTTCCTTTCTTTCTTTTCTTGAGACTTTTTTAAGTTCTGCCATATATTTTACGAATTCTTTTACAGTTAATTCTGTATATAATGGCACTCCCTCTGGCATATAACCAATTTGTTTTTTGACAGTTGTTGGCTTTTTATGTATATCTAGCCCGTTTACAATTATTTGACCTTCGGTTGGTTCAATAAAACCTGTTATCATATTCATTGTAGTGGTTTTTCCTGCTCCATTTTGTCCTAAGAAGCCTACAACTTCGCCATCGTTAACAGTAAAACTTATATTGTCTACTGCTAAAAAATTTCCATACTTTTTGGTGACATTTTTTACTTCTATCACTTGTTTTTCCTCCAATCTATTATTTCCCTAAGATTTAACACGTAGATATTATCACTTAGGCTTTAATTATGCAATATTTTTTTCTAAATTCACATAGATTTCACATTTGTCAAATATATTACAAATTAATTTAGTAACAAAGTATTGATTTTGTTGAATTTCTTTGATATTATATTATAAAGTTTTTAGTTTTATGTTAATTTTTTATTTTACATAAAATATATTTTATTTATATGGAGGTTTTTATGACTAGCAAGCAACGTGCTTATATAAGAGGTTTAGCAAATACTATAGATGCAATTTTTCAGGTTGGTAAGAATGGCGTTTCTGATAACTTGGTGACACAACTTTCTGATGCTTTAGAAGCTAGAGAAATAATTAAAATAAATGTTCTTGAAAATTCTGATTTTGATGTTAAAGAACTTGGTATTTTACTAGCAGATAAAACTAACTCAGAACTAATTCAGACTGTTGGAAATAAAATTACATTATTTAGACAGAAAAAGAAGAATTCAAAAATAGTTCTTCCTTAATATAATTCATAGAAGAATATGGTATTTTTTATTATTTAATATTCTGTAAGAACATAAAAAAGTAGAAATTGAAGTACACCCTATATAGAGGACGCTTCAATTTCTACTTTCTTTTTTAGTTTAATTTTTTTCAAACACTTCACTTGCAAAAATAGGATTTCCAGTATTATCTAAAATTCTCATATCTGGGAACAATATTTTCATTCTTTCATTTGTAAAAAATCCATTTTCAAATTTTTGTATAATTGTATTATTTGTTATATAATTTTTTCCATTTAAGGTTTCTTTTGCTCTAATACTATACACAGCTAATCCCCATATATTTAATATGGTGTAAATTATTAGTATAATACTCACTATTATATCTACTACAATTCTTGCTTTTCCCTTAATAAGATTTGCAATTTTATTAATAATTTTTGTTTGTATAATTACTATTAATATACTTGATATACCCCAAATTATTGAATACAATAAACAAATTCTAGCATTCCAATTATATTTTATGTCTGCATAGTACCATAGTTTTATTCCTAATATTGCTTCTAGTATAAAGCCAATTACGTATTGGTATACTGTTAATATAATTGCACCATATATAAATAGTTTTATTTTATTTTTGTTGTATTTCTCAAGTGCTAGTATTATAATTGCAGCTCCTAATCCATATATTATACATAAAGGTCCAAGAGTTATTAACTTTCTGCCTTCTATAAACTTTGAGATTATTAATCCTCCAATTATTTCTCCTATAAGTCCAATTACACTAAATATAATAACGCAAAACAAGTATTTATTAAAAATTATCCATTTTTCTTTGTTTCCTGTATTTTTTTCCTTAACTTTCTTCTCTTTTTTATCTATCTTTTTCTCTTTCATTTCTTTACATATTCCTTTCCTAAGGCATTAAATTAGTTTGAAGATAACCAAATTTTAAGTAAAGTTTAATAAATTTAGAATTATAATTATTTTCCAACCATACCTTTTCCTTCTTTTGTTCATAAATTATATGTGTTTTTTATAATAAATACAATATTTTTTTAATATTTTTCAAATTTTGTTGACAAATTCAAATTTTGGCATTATAATAAATATTGCATTTGAGATGGGCCAATAGCTCAGTTGGATAGAGCACACGCCTTCTAAGCGTGGGGTCGGGGGTTCGAATCCCTCTTGACCCACCAAATTATAATAACTTATAAACTTTAATCGGTTTATAAGTTATTTTTTATATTAAACCAGTATAGAAGAAACATGAAATACCTCTCCTCTATCTTGCAAATTTTTCTTTGTTGTTTTTAATATCTTATGGTCATCATCCAATAAGATTTCATAATCATATTCATTCATTTTTTTCTCTATCTGTATATATTTTATATAATCTCTATTTTCTGAATTATATTCTCCCTCTTCTTTATTAAGAATAATCCAGTTATTTGGTTTTATAAAGCTAACATATTTTCTTAGCCACTCTTTTTTCTCTTCTTTTATTTTAGAGTTTTTTGATAGTGATAAAATATATAAATCAATATTTTCAATATTATTTATTTCTTTTAAAATTTCAATTATGGGTAATACTGGTTTTTCATTTAATAAACTTTCATGTGCTTTTATCAATTTTTCTTCGTCTCCAAATATTCTGTATTCAACTATTGTCCCATCCATATCAACAAATATTGCAACTTTTTTATTATTTTTACTTATTTCTTTTATTTTATCTATAAACATATTTCTACTCCTTACTTATATAAATTTTTGTGCAGAAATATATATTTCTGCACATTGTTATCTATGGTAAATTCTCTAAAATGATTTTAAATATTCTATCATTCATTTCATACACATCTAATTCTCCTGTTTCTATAATTGTTTTTCTACAATTAACCTCATTATAATATCTAATGAAAAGTTCATTATAGTTTCTTATATAGCTTTCGTTCACTAGATGTCCAGCTCCGCCTCTTCGTTTTATTGCTGTTTCAGGCGAAACAGTCAATGCTATTAAGAAATTTGGCGATAATTCATCAATAAATTGTTCTCTAAATTTCTTATACTGTTCCTCCGAAATAGTTTTTTCCCACAAAAATTTTTTTCCATAAAAATTACTGTCTATCAAGCCTCTATCAATTAATATGATATCAGCATCAATATAACTCGCCCGTAGTATTTCTGCAATTGTCTGATAGTGCATCCATAAATTTGCATTCCAAGTACCCTTTGGAATTTCTTGCGGTAATTTTTCTGCTGATTCTTGCAAAACATATACTTTGTATCCAATAGCAACAAGTTTATTAGATACATTTTTAATCGTCGTGGTTTTTCCTGCCTCTGGTGTCCCCGTAAATTCTACCATAAATGGTTTCCGCATAATTATGCCCTCCCTTTTATATTTTTTTACATTATACTTTATACATTTAAAATTTTCAATAAAATTATGATATTAATTTTATAAAATGAATATGTTTTTGAAATTATTTATATTTTATTGATTGATTTTTTGTTTCTTACTTTTCTTTTTCTCCTACTATGCATCTTTATCGAAAATGTTAGAATCACTATTAAGCAGTTGTAATTTTATGTAAATTATGTTATAATAATGATGTAGGAATCTTTGTTTTCAAAGATTTTAACAATTTGAAGAATATCCACCACACAATGAGTAGGAGGAAAAAATGACTACTTACGAAATGTTTAACCGTTTGGTCCAAGATGCTCAGGATATTAGCGAGATTATCTCCGAACTAATTAATCAAGGGTTCAGCAACAGTGATGTCTTGTTGCTGAAAGAGTATCTTGATAAGACACACATCGAGGGGAATGTATTAGTTTTACCTTTACCTTTCACGAAAATTTCTACTACAGACTCTAGGGAAAAAGTCATAATCTACGGGTTCGAGTACGTATGCAACATAAGATTTATTGCCTTCCAAGTATATAGCGCGAGAAGTAACAGGTTAACTGCGGATATTTTTTCTAAAGCAAGCAAATTGTGCGAAGCTTTTAAAAAATTCTCTTTGGAAGGGGATGAATAAGTAGATTCATTTAACACCCAGGCAGATGGTTAGCATTGCTAGCTGTCTGCCTGGGTGTTCTTAGTATAAAACATTTTTTATATACACTTAGTAAAATACTCTATTAAATCTATAACGAATAAAAAAATTAATAATTATATTTTTCTTGTTTATGATATTCTGTATGCAAGTATTTATGTGCTATTTTACTTCCAGGCTCTCCAAAAAATTCTTTATAAATACTCTTTACAGTGGGATTTTCATGTGATTTTCTAATTACACTTTTCTCATCTATTGAATATAAAGCATTTGCTCTTAAAGCTCTTACATCTACTGTACTTCTTGTCTTTGAATTCTTAATTGGTTGACCTCCACCCATTACACATCCGCCAGGGCATGCCATTATTTCTACAAAATCGTAATCTGCTTTTCCATTTTTTATTTCTTCCATTATTTTTCTTGCATTTTTTAGTCCTGATGCTACAACTATTTTTATTTCTTTCCCCCCAATAGTAACTTGAGACTTTTTTATTCCTGCACCTCCACGAACTTCTTCATACTCAAACTGACCAAGGTCTTTTCCTTCAAGTGTATCTGCTGCAGTTCTTAAAGCTGCTTCCATAACTCCTCCAGTTGTTCCAAATATAGCTCCAGCTCCAGAAGCCTCTCCCATTGGATTATCAAACACAGAATCCTCTAAAGATAAATATTCTATATTTGCTTGTTTTATCATTCTAGAAAGTTCTCGTGTCGTAATTACTGCATCTACATTACGAAGTCCATCTTCCTCCATTTCTGGACGTGTACATTCATATTTTTTTGCAACACAAGGCATTACAGATACTGTGAATATTTTTGATGGATCCACTCCAATTTTCTTAGCATAATATGATTTTATTATTGCTCCAAACATTTGATGTGGTGATTTGCAACTAGATAGATGATTTAGTTGTTCTGGATAGTTTTTTTCTGCAAATCTTACCCATGCTGGACAACAAGACGTAATCATTGGAAGTATTCCACCATTTTGCACTCTATCTATGAATTCATTTGCCTCTTCCATTATTGTAAAATCAGCTCCTGTGTTTGTGTCAAATACTTTGTCAAATCCTAATTTCTTTAACGCAGTAACCATCTTCCCAACCGTATTTTCTCCAATTGGCATGCCAAATTCTTCTCCTAATGCTACTCTAACTGCAGGTGCTGTTTGAACAACTGTATATATATCTGGATCTTTTAGTTTTCTCCAAACCTTGTTTGTATCATCCTTTTCATGTAATGCTCCTGTTGGACAAGCCTCTATACATTGTCCGCAATATGTACAATCAACGTCCTCTAGACTATTATCTCCTGCAGTAGATATACATGATTCAAAACCTCTATTTATGCAATCAATAGCTCCTATATTTTGTATATTTTTGCAGGCACCTATACATCTTCTACATAAAACACATTTGTTAAAATCTCTTACAATTGCTGGTGATTTATCATCAATTTTATGTTTTGTTCTTTCTCCTTCATATTCTATATTTAAAATATTAAACTTAATTGCTAGAGCTTGAAGTTCACAATTACCATTTCTTGTACAAGTCAGACAATCTTTTGAATGGTTAGAAATTATTAAATCTAATACCATTTTTCTTGCTTCTAATACAGCTGGTGTATGTGTATGTACAACCATTCCTTCTTCAACTTTTTGTATGCAGGAAGTTGCAAAGCCTTTTCTACCCTCTACTTCAACAATGCACATTCTGCAATCACCAATTTGATTAATTTCTTTTAAATAACATAAAGTCGGAATATCAATGTTATTTTGTCTAGCAGCTTCTAATATTGTAACTCCTTCTTCAACACTTATTTCTTTATCATCAATTTTAAGATTAACCATTTTCACCATTCCTTTCTACGCTTTCGCACCAATTGCCTTGAATGGACATTTTTGCATACAGCTTCTACATTTTATACATTTAGATTGATCAATTGTATGTACTTTTCCAGGTTCTCCAGACACTGCGCCTACTGGGCAAACCCTCTTACATATATCACATCCTTTACATTTTTCTGAATCTATCATTATTTTCGCAAGAGCTTTACATTCCATAGATTCACATTCATGTGCAACAACATGCGCTCTATATTCTTCTCTAAAATATTTCATCGTACTAATTACAGGATTAGGCGCTGTTTGACCAAGTCCACATATTGCTGATTTTTTTATATTATACGCTAGTCTTTCTAGTTTATATAAATCTTCCTCCGTTCCATTTCCATCGCATATTCTTTCAAGAATTTCTAGCATTCTTTTTGTTCCAATTCTACAAGGAGTACACTTTCCACAGCTTTCACTTACTGTAAAATCCAAATAAAATCTTGCAATATTTACCATACATTTAGTATCGTCCATTACAATAAGTCCACCAGAACCCATCATAGAACCAATTTGAGCTAGACTTTCGTAGTCAATTTTTGTATCTAAGTGTTCACTTGGAATACATCCTCCAGATGGTCCTCCTGTTTGAGCCGCTTTAAATTCTCGTCCGTTTGGAATTCCTCCACCTATATCATAAATAATTTCTCTTAATGTTGTACCCATTGGAACTTCAACAAGACCTACATTGTTAACATTTCCTCCTAGTGCAAATACCTTCGTTCCCTTAGAAGTTTCTGTTCCAATTGAAGAGTACCATTCTGCACCATTTAATATTATTCTTGTTACATTTGCAAATGTTTCAACATTATTTATTAATGTTGGCTTGTTCCATAATCCTACTTTTGCAGGATATGGTGGCTTAACTCTTGGTTGACCACGCTTGCCTTCTACGGATTCTATTAGAGCTGTTTCTTCTCCACAGACAAAAGCTCCTGCACCTAATCTTATTTCAACATCAAAGCTAAAATCTGTTCCAAAAATATTTTTTCCAAGTAAACCATATTCTCTTTCTTGTTTTATAGCAGTTTGTAATCTTTGAACAGCTATTGGATATTCTGCCCTTACGTAAATATAACCTTGGTTTGCACCAATTGCGTATCCTGCTATTGCCATAGCCTCTATTACAGAATGTGGATCTCCCTCTAAAATACTTCTATCCATAAATGCTCCTGGGTCACCCTCATCTGCATTGCAAATTACATACTTTTGAGGTCCTTCTTCTGCCTTTACAAAACTCCATTTTTTACCTGTTGAAAATCCTGCTCCTCCACGCCCTCTTAGGCCAGACTTTGTAATTAAATCTATAACCTCATCTTGTGACATAGTTGTAATTACTTTTTCTAAAGCTCTAAATCCATCAAATGCTATATATTCATCAATATCTTCTGGATTAATAACACCACAGTTTTTAAGTGCTATACGCATTTGCTTTTTATAAAATGGTAATTCATCTAATTTATTTACTACAGTTCCATCTATATCTTTGCAAAGTAACCTTTCCACAATTTTTCCACCAATTATGTGAGAGTCTATAATCTCTTCACAGTCTTCTGGCTTAACCATAGAATAAAAAGTATCTTCCGGTCTTATTATTACAATTGGTCCTTTTGAACATAAACCGAAACATCCTGTCATTATAACTCTAACATTTTCAATATGCTTTTCTTCTATTAATTTTCTGAATCTTTCTAAAATTTCTGGCGACTTTGAAGATGTGCACCCTGTACCATGACATACTAGAATATGTTTTTCCCTTGTATCTGCATTTGTATTAACACGCAAATCTAACTCTGCTCTCTTTTTATTACGAATATCTTCTATTTCTTTAATCGTCTTTCCCATGCTTTAATCATCTCCTTCTCTTTATTTGTTAATTTATTTTGACATATACATATCTAAAATTTCATCCAATTTTTTTACAGTTGCTTTTCCATATACTTCATCGTTAACTGTAAATACAGGAGCGAGTCCACAAGCACCAACACATCTTGTTGTATCTAGAGAAAACTTTCCATCTTTAGTCGTCTGTCCTTCCTCTATTCCTAATTTTGCCTTTGCTCTTTCTAATAATTCTCTTGAACCTTTTACAAAACATGCAGTTCCAAGACATATAGAAACATTATATTTTCCCTTTGGAACTAAAGTAAATCTTGAATAAAATGTAATAACTCCATATACTTCGGCAAGTGCAATATGTAAATAATTTGAGATTTCAAGCTGTGCAACTTTTGGTATATATCCATATTTTACTTGTACCTCATTTAATATTGGAATAAGGTTTTCTTTGGTTTCTGTGTATTGATTTAAAATTTCGTTTACTTCTTTTTTTACCTTCTCATCTACACAATTTGTGCATTTTTCACTTTCTTCCATTTCATGTTCTCCTTTCATTTTATATTAATTTCTCATTATTTTGTCCATTTGTGGTTAAAGTTGTTTTGATTATATCAAAATGACTTTTTTTGTACAAGGCAATATTCCATTATTTTTTCGAAGTTTCTTGTAAAATTTTATATTTCACTATATAATATTTGTATTATGGAAAAAGAACGTTATAATCATTTAAATAAATACTATAAAGAATTGTTTGGAGAAAGAACCTTAAAAATTTGCATAGACGGTGGTTTTACTTGTCCAAATAGAGATGGAACTGTTGGTGTTGGTGGATGTATTTTTTGCAGTAGTCAAGGTTCTGGAGAGTTAATTGCAAATAAATTTAATAACTTAAATTCAATAGAATGCTGTGTTAATTCAATAAAAAATCAAGTGGAAAGTTATTTTAAAAGCTACAGAGCAACTAGAGCTAATAAATTTATTGTGTATTTTCAAAATTTCACAAATACTTATGACTCAATTTCAAACTTAAAAAGAAAATATGATGCAGCTCTAATTGACGATCGAATAATTGGGTTAAGTATTGCAACTAGACCTGATTGCATTAATGAGGAAATTGTAAAACTAATAAAATCTTATGCCAATAAGTACTATGTTTCTGTTGAGCTTGGCCTTCAAACTTCAAACGATAATACTGGACTAATATTAAATAGAGGATATAATTCTTCTGACTTTACCAATGCAGTTGAATTATTAAATAAATATTCCATTCCAGTTGTTACTCATATAATGGTAGGATTACCTAATGAAAATAAAAAGATTTATGTAAATTATTCTTCTTATAATTTTACTGTTTTTGAAGATGTTTCTAATACTGTTAAGTTCCTTAATACTCATAATATTCATGGTTTGAAAATTCATTCTACATATATAGTAAAAAATACAGTTTTAGAAAAAATGTATTTAGAACATAAATATGCTCCTCTTAAATTTGAAGATTATATGGATAATTTAATATACATAATAGCACATATTAATCCTAACATAATAATTCATAGAATTTCCGGAGATAGCCCAAAAGATATTCTTGTTGCTCCAGAGTGGAACCTACATAAAAAGTGGGTTATAAATTGGCTTGAAAAAAAATTAGCAGAAAATAATTTATATCAGGGAATGTTCTTTGATAACAAATCAGGAAGCCTTAGAATTTACTAAATTATGATTTTCTATTATATAAAACAATTAAAGGATAAGAGAATTTTAATTTTCTCATATCCTTTATATTATTTATTAATTATCTTTATAGAATGCCTCATATCCTTTATAGGCTTGATATATATCATATTTACTTGTAACTTCATAAGGTGCATGCATTGATAATACTGGCACTCCACAGTCTAGTACTTCTACTCCTTTATTTGCTAGAATATAGGCAATTGTTCCTCCTCCGCCTAAATCTACTCTACCTAATTCAGATATTTGATATTTAACATCATTTTTTTCAAATATATTGCGTACATATGCAACAAATTCCGCATTTGCATCTGATCCATTTGCTTTACCTGCAACTCCAGTATATTTGCATACTCCAACACCTCTATTTAAGAAAGATGCATTATTTAATTCTGAGACATTTGCATAAATTGGATCAAATCCAGCATCAACATCTGCTGATAGCATTTTTGAATTACAGAATACTTTATCTAGTAAGTTTGGTTTATTTACATTCAATTTATTTAATATTTCAGACATAAATGTTGTAAATACATTCGATTCCATTCCTGTGTTTCCCATACTTCCTATTTCTTCTTTATCTGCAAATATACAAACTGCTGTAGTCTTTGGTCTTTCTACATTCAATATTGCTGTAAGAGATGTATATACAGATACTTTATCGTCCTGACCATATCCTGCAACTAAACTTTGGTCTAATCCTAAACTTCTGCATTTAAATGCAGGAACTAGTTCTATTTCTGCACTTAAGAAGTCTTTTTCAACAATACCATATTTCTTATTTAAAATATTTAAAATATTTAATTTTACTTTCTCTTGTACTTTTTCATCATTATATGGAATACTTCCTATTAAAAGGTTTAAAGCTTCTCCTTCGACTCCATCTTTTAACTTCTTCTGCATTTGTTCTTGTGCTAAATGTGGTAATAAATCTGTTATTGTAAATATTGGATCTTCTTCATCTTCACCTATTGTTACCTCTACTTTTTCCCCATTTGTTTTAGCAATTACACCATGAATTGCAAGAGGTATTGCTGTCCATTGATATTTTTTTATTCCTCCATAGTAATGTGTTTTTAAATAAGCAAATCCTTTATCTTCGTATAATGGATTTGGTTTTAAATCTAATCTTGGAGAATCTGCATGTGATCCTATAATATTTACACCATTTTCAATTTTATCTTCACCAATTACTGCTAAAAATAAGTTCTTTCCTCTATTTATATAATATACTTTATCGCCTGGTTGTAAATTTTCGTATTCTGATATTTCTTTAAATCCTTTTTCTTTTACGATTTCTGTGGCATTTTTTATTATTTCTCTTTCTGTTTTTGACTTATTTAGAAATTCCATATAGCCTTTACAATATTCAAATATCTGCTTGCCTTCGTTTTCAGATATATCTTCCCAACAATTTTTCTTTTGATTAAACAACTTTTCTTTTAACTCTTCTCCACTTGTTTTTTCACTCATTTTATCTTTCCTTTCCTTTGGCATGTTTTTTGAAAAATTAAATAAATTACAAAACACTATTTTTCAAAAGCCTCATCTAGATGTTAGTATACCACTTCATTTCTTCTTTTTCTAGATATTATTTACATATTTTATATTTATTATGAATATTCTTTACAAAATCTTTTTTTTATTGTTTAATATACATATATATTACTACTTTATTTTTTATTAATTATTAAATATTTGGAGATTATATTAATGGAAACAAAAAATGTACTAGATACTAACGAAAAATATAAAGAAGATAGTCAAAAAATTTTAGAAGAAGCAGAAAGTATTATTTTAAAATCAAAAGGTAAACATGGAAAACCAAAACAGTTTGTCGTTACCTTTATTTTACCTGCTTTTATCTTAATAATATTATTGTTCTTTTTTTCAACAATTTTTGCCATTATTAATTTTGATAATTCTAAAATTCTTAATGGTATACATATTCAAGGAATTGATGTATCTAATTTAAGTGTTGAAGAAGCAAAACAAAAGCTTAATTTAGCTTTTAATGAATATTTAAATAATGATATTACATTATCCCATCTAGATTATTCTTTTACACTTCCGGCTTCTAATTTAAGTATTTCTTATAATATAGAAAAGGCTGTGGATGACGCTTATTCAGTTGGTAGAACGAATAATATATTTATAAATAATTATGAAATTTTGAATGCTCTTCTTTCTAATCTTAATATTGAGGTTGAAATAAATTATGACCCAGGGTCTCTAAATTCAGTAATATCTACTATAAATGAGCAATTACCAGATAGAGTTGTAAATTCTGGATACTACATTGAAGATACTAATCTTATTGTTACTTCTGGTGTAGATGGTTATGCCGTAGATGAAGAAGCTTTGAAGCAAGAATTGTTAATGTATTTTAGTAATTTAGATAATCCTTCTTCTTTAGATATTCCTGTAATTTTTACAAAAGCTACTGCTATCGATATGGATCAAATTTATAAGAGTGTTTACAAAGCTCCAACAGATGCTTATTATACTACAAACCCTTATGTTGTTTATCCTGCGTCTAATGGAATTGATTTTAATATTAGCATAGATGAAGCAAAAGCAATGCTTGAAACACCTCAAGAACAATATACAATTCCGCTTAAAATATTGTATCCAACAAAAACAAATAATGACTTAGAAAAAGAGGC